>JANMGF010000566.1:0-15291 GCA_031374535.1 Polyangium sp. (in: bacteria) | reverse complement strand
GAGGAACGAGAGCAGTTTGTCCCGCGTATTGATGAGGTTGAGCTTCACCCCGAGCATACGGAACATGCTCGCGTACTCGCAGCCGATGACGCCGGCGCCATAAACGATCATCGACTGCGGCATGTCCTCCATCTTGAGGATCGTGTCGGAGTCGTAGACGCGCGGATGCTGGAAATCGACGTCGGGCGGGTGATACGGGCGCGATCCGCTGGCGAGGACGAAATGGTTCGCCGTGAGGATGTCGACCGCGCCCTTCGGCTGCCCGACCTCGAGGGTGTGGGCGTCGAGGAAACGCGCGCGGCCCTCCACGACCTCGACCTTGTTGCGCTCGTAAAACGTCTGGCGCATGTCGGTCTGGCGCGCGATCACGCTGCCGGCCGTGCGGGTGAGGTCGCCGAAGGAGGGCTGCGCGTCCGGGCTCGCGCGGAATCCTGGGACGTGGCGCATCTCCACGAAGCGCTGGATCGCATGGCGAAGCGCCTTGGAAGGGATGGTGGCCGTGTGCGTGCAGGCGCCCCCGACCTTGTGTTGCTGGTCCACGACGCAGACCGAGCGGCCCTCCTTGGCGCACTTCATGGCCGCCCCTTCGCCGCCGGGGCCGCTGCCGATCACGATGACATCAAACGATCGCGAGCTCATCTTTCGCCCACTCTACGACGATGTGCTCGAACCGGCAACGAAGCGTCAAAGCGCCACGACGGGATCACACGAAAGGCCGAGAAGCTCGGCGCGGATCTCTCCGACGAGATAAATCGACCCCGCGGCCACGACGACGTCGCCCGGCCGGGCCATCACGAGCGCCTGCGTGATCGCCTCTCGCCCCTCGGGCGCAAAACTCCCTGGAAAACGCGCCGCAAGCTCGCCCAGCGGGGCAGGCGCCCGGCCCTTCGGCTCCGCATAAATACGCCGATCGGCGAGCGGGCCGAGCGCGTCGAGCATGCCCGTCCACGCCTTGTCCGCGAGCGCCCCGAAGACGAGCACCACCCGATCGGGCCCGAGCCCGAGGGAACGCACGTGTGAAGCGAGCGCCGCCGCTCCATGCGGATTGTGCGCGCAATCGAGGATCACGGACCTCTCCTCCTTCTCGATACGCTCGAGCCGACCCGGCCATCGCGCCGCGGTGAGCCCTTTCGAGAGGAGCCACGGCAGCGGCGCGAACATCGGCGTGGAGGTCACCGCGATGAGCGCCGCCGCCACCGCCGCATTCGTGATCTGATGCGCGCCGGCGAGCCCGAGGTGCGTCTCGACGACCAGGCCCGGCAGCTCGATCCGCGCGCGCCCGTCCGGAAGCGCCCGCGCCTCGAAGACGCTGACCTCTCCCGCATTCGAAGCGGCTTCGCCCGGCCGCGCCACACGCAAGATCGGCTTCGCGCCCACGTCGAAGGCCACTTCGAGCGCCGCCGTGAGCGCCTCGTCGTCGAGCGGCCCCAGCACGACGGGCGCGCCACGCCGAAAAATGCCCGCCTTGTCCCGCGCGATCGCCCCGAGCGTGTCGCCGAGGAGCGCCGTGTGATCGAGCGCGACCGAGGTGATCGCCGTTCCCAGCGGTCTTTCGAGCACGTTCGTCGCGTCGAGCCGCCCCCCGATGCCGACTTCGAGCACGCCGAGCTCCACGCCCGCCGCATCAAACGCGACAAACGTCGCGAGCGTCATCGCCTCGAAAAACGTGAGCCCCTCGGGCGCGACCGCGAGCACCCGTTCGAGCGCGCCTGCGAGGGCGTCGTCGGCAATGGGTTCGCCGTCGATCCGGATACGCTCGGCAAAACGGCAAAGGTGCGGCGACGTGTAAAGCCCGGTCTTCACGCCCGCCTCGCGCGCGATCGCCTCGACCATCGCGCTCGTCGAGCCCTTGCCGTTCGTCCCCGTGATGTGAACGAACTTTCGCTTTTGCTCGGGATTTCCCAGCGCCGCGAGCGCCGTCCGCATGCGGCCCGTGCCAAGCGAAATGCCCCGGCCCGCGCGGCCCACGAGCTCTTCGATGAGGGGAATCAGGCGGGGGGACGTCATCAGCGCGGCGTCCGGGCGGCCCGGCCGTCCTGCAGGTGATCAAGCAAAAGGCCAATCGTCGACTTCATCTCGAGCCGCGGGACGATCGCGTCGATCATGCCGTGCTCCAGCAAGAACTCCGCCCGCTGGAATCCAGGCGGCAAGGTTTGTCGGATCGTGCTTTCGATGACGCGTGGCCCTGCAAAACCGATGAGAGCCTTCGGCTCGGCGATATTCACGTCGCCGAGAAACGCGAAGCTCGCGGCCACGCCGCCCGTCGTCGGGTGCAGGAGGACCGAAAGAAAAGGCAGGCGGCGTTGCCGGAAACGCTCCAGCGCAGATACGCTCTTCGCCATCTGCATCAGCGAAAGAATGCCCTCCTGCATACGCGCGCCTCCCGAGGCCGAGAGGAGCACGACGGGCAGCTCTTCCTCGGCGGCTCGCTCGAAGAGGCGCGTGATCTTCTCGCCCACGACCGAGCCCATGCTGCCGCCCATGAAGGCGAAGACGAACGCGCCGTAGCCGATCGGCCGTCCGCCGAGGCACGCCTTGCCGATCTCCATCGCCTCGCGCGCCCCGGTCTTTTTTTGCGCGGCCGCGACGCGATCCCGGTAGCTACGGCCGTCGCTGAAGCGGAGCGGGTCGTCGGGAACGAGGTGCTCGTCCCACGCTTCGAGCGAGCCTTCGTCGCAGATCAGCGCGCGCCAGCCCTCCGCGGTGAGCTTGTGGTGGTGGCCGCAGCGCGGACAAACCTCGAAATGGGCGGCGAGATCGTCGGCCGTGACGGTCTCGGCGCAACCATCGCAGCGGCGGAACACGCCCGCGCCGATCGTGCGTTTTTCCACGGAGTTGGGCGGTGTCTTGTCGGGCCAGCTCATTGTACGTCGACGCTTGGGGGCTACGCGAGGTCGATTTCCTTCACGTCGTGCGGGACCTTCAGCGCAGGCTGCGTTTTGCTCTGCACCTCGCGCGCCGAGACCCCCGGCGCGAGCTCGCGCAGGATGAGACCCTCGGGCGTCACGTCCATCACCGCGAGATCCGTGATGATCCGGTGCACGACGCCCCGACCCGTGATCGGAAGGCTGCACGCGCGCAGGATCTTGGGTGATCCGTTCTTCGCGGCGTGGTCCATGATCACGACCACGCGTTTGGCGGAGACCACGAGGTCCATCGCGCCGCCCATGCCTTTCACCATCTTGCCCGGGATCATCCAGTTCGCGAGGTCGCCCTTCTCGGAGACCTCCATCGCGCCGAGGATGGCGAGGTCGATGTGGCCGCCGCGGATCATGCCGAAGCTCTCGGCGCTGGAGAACGTGGCAGCGCCGGGCATCATGGTGACCGTCTCCTTGCCCGCGTTGATGATGTCGGCATCCTCGGTGCCCGCCTCCGGGTAGGGACCAATGCCGAGGAGGCCATTTTCACTCTGGAGCACGACGTCCATCCCCTGGGGAATGAAGCTCGCGACCAGGGTCGGCATACCGATGCCGAGGTTCACGTAAAAGCCGTCACGAAGCTCTTCGGCCGCGCGGCGTGCGATCTGCTCTCGCGAAAGGCTCATGGTCACTCCTTCGGTGCATCGACGGAGGCGACGGGCTTCCGGACGGTCCTGCGCTCGATGCGCTTTTCGTACTTCGCACCCACGAAGACGCGGTGCACGTAAAGGCCCGGCGTGTGGATCGTGTCGGGATCGAGCTCGCCGACCTCCACGATCTCTTCGACCTCCGCGATCGTGATCGCGCCGGCCGTGGCCATCATCGGGTTGAAGTTCATCGCCGTGCGACGGTAGACGAGGTTTCCGTACCGATCGCCCTTCCACGCCTTCACGATCGCGAAATCACCGCGGATGGCGGGCTCGAGGACGTAATCCCGACCGTCGAAGGAGCGGATCTCCTTCTTCTCGGAGTACTTCTTCACCGAACCGTCGGCGTTGTAGAGGACCGGCAGGCCCCCCTCGCTGATCGCGGTGTGCGCGCCGGTGGGCGTGAAAAACGCCGGAATGCCCGCGCCGCCGGCCCGGATGCGCTCGGCCAGGGTGCCCTGGGGCGTGAGCTCCACCTCGAGCTCACCCGTGAGGTACTGGCGCTCGAACTCCTTGTTTTCGCCGACGTAGGACGAAATCATCTTCCGGATCTGCTTGTTCCGAAGGAGCACGCCGAGCCCAAAATCATCGACGCCGCAGTTGTTCGAGACGACGACGAGGTCCTTCGTCCCGAGCTCGCGCAGCGCCGCGATGCAGTTCTCGGGGATGCCGCAGAGGCCGAAGCCGCCCGCGAGGACCGTCGCGCCGTCGGGGATGTCCCGGCACGCGTCGAGGGCGCTCTGGTAGACCTTGTTCATACGGCCGGGAGTGCTACCAGAGCCGCGCCCGGGTGCAAAGGGGGATCCCTCGAACTTGGCCCCTGCCCCCGCGCAGACGTACTCCCAGGGGCGTGCAGAGCCCCTTCCGCTCCCTCGCCGCGGCGCTCGTGATTGCGCTCTGCGGCACAGCCGCAACGACCGCCGATGCCGCGCCCCCGGCGCTCGCCGCCCCGCAAGGAACACGCGCGGGAGCCCTGAACCCGCAGGGATCGACGCGCCGCGCCAGGACCGAGCTGCCAGCCACGGGCCGACCCGGACGGGTAGGCAAGGGCAAGTCCGGGAAGGCCCCTCCGATCGCGGAGAAGACCCCGGAGAAGAAGGCCGAGGCCCCCAAACCCGAGCCGCCTCCGCGCGCCGATTCCGTCGGCCCGCCGAACGACGGGCGCCTCGAGGGTGGCATTCGCCTCGATACGACGAACAAACCGTACCTGCGCGTCGTGCCCGCCTACAACTACAAGGACATGGACACCCGCTGGGGCCTGCCCGCACTGGTGCATGCGATCGACCGCGCGGCGAAGGTCGTCCACAAGAAGTTTCCGGGCGCCGTCCTCGGCGTCGGCGACATCTCGCGCAAAGGCGGCGGCGAGCTCGCGCATCACCACTCGCACGAGAGCGGGCGCGACGCGGATCTCGGGTTTTACCTGGTCAATGAGAAGGCACAACCCGTGCTTCGTCCTTCGTTCGTGAAGGTCGACGACAAACTCGCGGCGACGACCATCCCGGGCGCGCGCTTCGATGTCGCGCGGAACTGGCTCTTTTTGCAGACCCTCCTGCTCGATCGCCAGGCGCGCGTGAGCCATGTCTTCGTCGCCGAGCCGATCAAACATGCGCTGCTCGCCCACGCCCGCGCGCGTGGCGTCTCCCGCGCGCTTTACGTGCGGGCCGCGCAGGTCATGATGCAACCGACGGGCGGTTTGCCGCACGACGACCATTTCCACGTGCGTATCTCGTGTCCACCTTCGATGGCGAAGAGCTGCGTGGAGATCGCCAAAAATGCCCCCAGCAAGGCGCGGCTCAAGATGGCGAAGAAGGGCCGCCAGGGCGTGAAGACCCCGGCCCGGCGCGCCTCGCCTCCCCCGCCCGCCCCGCGCCGTACGGCCGAAGTGCGAATCGAAGACGGCGAACGATCGGGCGGTATTTATCTTTCCCGCACGACGAAAGCCACGGGAGGCCCGGATGTCCCCGTCTCGCTCTGGGCGCTCGCAGGCGCCACGATTGGCCGGGGCGCCGCGGCGCGGGTGGCGGCAGGCGCGAAGGAGGAGGACGACGAGCAAGACGAGGCCGCCTCCGACGCGGCCGACGTGAAGGACGCCGTCGACGAGGAGGGCGCGACGCGCATCACGCGATGACGCGATGACGCTTTTGGGCGTCGGCGGAGCGGCGTGAAAGGCCATTGCGCCGGGCGACCGGTCCCTGGTACGTTGGTCGGTCATGTCCCAGGGTCGACTCAGTTTACCGCGCAAGAGCAGCACGAAGATGCGTGCCCAGAGACCAGGGTCGATCGCGCCGCCGCGCGCGAGTGTCCCTCCGCCCCTCGACCCTGCGGGCGAGCTGACCGCCGTCCTCGGCGAGCTTTCCCCGCACGGCGTGGCCGCTCTGCTCGCCCACGCGCGCAAGTTACGCGACGACGAGCGGCGCCGCGGCGCGACGCCCCCTCTCATCGTGCTTTCCCCGCGGGATTTCGCGATTCGCGTGGTGCGAGCGGCGAACGAGGCGACCACGGGAATGCTCGACGGCAAGGTGTTCGTCGCCGCGCTTTTCCGTTCGCTCGAGGAGCGTGGGGAGACGTCGGGGCTCGGGCTCGCCGAGTTCAAGAACCGGCTGCTCATGGCACACCAGGCCGGGCTGCTCGTGCTCACCCGCTTCGATCCCGGCGAGCGCGTGGACGCCGCGACCGTCACCGCCTCCGAGATTCGCCACCTCGGCGCGATCTTCCACCTCGTGCTGGTGCGCCGTCCCAAGGCGGAGGGATCGAAGTAAGATCCGAGCCGAATGGCGCAGCCGATCCCGGAGGGAATGGAAGCACGCGGCCCTGCTTCGCCGCCCGTCGCGAGATGCGCGGCGCTCTCCGTGATCGGATCGGTCGCCATCGCCGTGCTCTTGATCGGCGCCGCGATGGCCCTGTATCCCGGCGGCACGTGGCTCGATCGTGGCGCCCCCGGGCATGATTTTTTCCGCAATTTTTTCTGCGATCTGACGGCCGATCGCGCATTGAATGGGCAGACGAACCCGGGCGCCTCGTTCGGGAAGGCCGGGATGATCGTCCTCTCCGCGGGGACGGGTCCATTCTGGTTTTTGGTCACGCGCCTCTTCGGGGGTCGCGTTCGGCTGGTGGTGGCCATACGCGTGCTCGGGCTCGCTTCGGCGCTGGCGGCCGTCGCGGTCCCGCTCGTTTCTTCGCAGCGATATGGCCTTCTGCACCCGATGCTCATTTTGATCGCCGGTGTCCCGGGGCTCCTCGCGGGCGCCCTCGCCACGTTCGGGCTGCTCGCGACGAAAAGCGGGCCGAGGGCACCGGCTCGGCTCGCGGCGCTGACGGCCGGCCTCGCCGGGCTCGACGGCGCGCTTTATGCGGTGCATATCGTTTCGGGGGAGGAGATGACGTCGGCGCTGCTTCCCACGCTGCAAAAGCTCGCCGCGCTCGCGCTCGTCGCGTGGATGGCTTGCACGAGCGTGATCGCCGGGCGGGAATGACCCGCGCGATGGAATGGGTATCAATCCGCCGTGGTGCAGGTGATGTCCAACCAGCCGCGCGAGACGATCCTCGATCCACCGATGAACCGGAACGGCCAGAGGTGCGTCCCCTCGGGCCAGCATTGATCTTCCTCCTTGAAGAAGAGATCCGTCACGCAGAATCCGGCCGGGCAGTCGGGACAATCGATGGAGGTCCGGCAGCTCTCGAGGTTCGCGCCTTCAAGCTGCACGACTTCGCAGCGGCGCAAGGGTCTCCCGCTTCGCTCGACGAGCGTGGCCTTTCCCCCCGGATCCCGCCATCCCCGCGCGGGATCACAGCGCTCGAGATCGGGCTGCTCGACGTGGACCTTGCAATCGGCGACGCCATTCTCATCCACCTTGATCGGCCGATCCTCGCAAGGCAAGCCGCAATCCGCCCAGCCCGGGTGGAGGAGCAGATCCCACGTGTTCTGGTAATCACACGGCCATGCATGGATACTGTAGGAGAAGAGAGCGCCCCAGCTCCCGATGCGCGTATTCCCAGGTGCTTCGATCGTGCAAATCTCGCTGGCCGCGCTCGACGGCGCCATCACGGCCGTCTGGTACGTCGTTTCGAGCGCAGCCTCGCTCGGGACGAGCCCCGCGACAGGCGTCACGTCCTCGTCGTCCCGCGTGCTCGCAACGAGGAGCACCTGATACTTTTCTTTCGGGAGCGAGGCGACGAGGCTCTCTTCCGCCGCGCTCTCGGGCGCGCGCTCGCCCGTGACGAGCTCGAGCGCGCGTTTTGCCGCTCGTAACGGCCGGTAGGGCTCCCAAGGGAGAGCGAGGCGATTCTCCATCGCCGAGGTCGCGGCAGAGACCACCGCGTCGATTTCCTCCTCCTTCGAGGTCTGCGTGATCCATGCGAGCGCCGGAATGTCGATCGGCGTGACGAGCGAAGCGCCATCCGGCGCGCTCGGCCGCACGAGGATCACGCGATGGTCGCCGGGATGCCATTCTGCGGGATCGGGGCTCCCGCAGCTGCCCCAGCGGCTCTCGACGAATGCGAGCAACCTCGTCCGCAAGGATTGGGCGACACGCGCCCGAAGTTCGGCGGCCTCCGGCGTGTCGGAATCGTCAACGACGAGCACGAAGACCCCTGTATCCACGCCCCAGACAGTCCCCTCCGACGTGATCACTGCCGTCGTGCTGGGCGCGACCGGGACGGTCTCCTGTCCACACGCCGCCGAAAGGAGCACCGCCGACGCAAAAAGAAAAAGACGCGATCGCCACTTCATGGCGGCTCCAGGCAGCAATCCGTATGCCCATCGCCGAAGGCTCTTTTTCCAGGCTCGGCGGCTCTCTTCCCGCCCCCTCGATGCCAACTCACCGGCGCAGGGCGCCTACCTCGTTGGCAGTCCCTCGAGCCCTCACGCCCTCACGCGAGGAGCGCCATCAAATCCTCGCGGGTGATCCCCCCCGCCTGCGCCGCCTCGCCGAGCGCCGCCTCGGCCACGAGACGTTTCTTCTCCTGGAGCACGAGGATCCGCTCTACCACGGTGTCCTTCGCGACGAGGCGATACACGAAGACGGGTTTGTCCTGCCCGATACGATGCGCGCGATCCGCGGCCTGATCCTCCACGGCCGGGTTCCACCACGGATCCATCAAAAAAACGTGATCCGCCGCCGTCAGGTTGAGGCCCGTTCCGCCGGCTTTCAGCGAAAGCAACATGACGGGCGGGCCTCCATCGGCCTGGAACTCGTTGACCACGCCCGCGCGATCCACGGTCGATCCGTCGAGGCGATTGAAGGAGATCCCCGCGTCGACGAGGTGCGGCTCCACGAGGTCGAGCAGCGACGTCCATTGCGAGAACACGAGCGCCTTGTGGCCGTCGGCCGCCGCATCGGCGAGCGCCTCGACGAGCGCCTCCACCTTCGACGACCCATGCGCGACCTGCCCCGGTACGAGCGCCGGATGGCACGCGGCCTGGCGCAGCCGGAGCAATGCCTCCAGCGCGAGCAGCACATTGCCGCCCTCGGAGAGGCGCTTCACGACGTCAGAGAGCGTCGCCGCGCGCACGGCGTCGTACACGGCGCGCTCCTTTTCGTCGAGCTCCACGCTGAGCACGCGGTCGGTGCGCGGCGGCAATTCGGGCGCGACGTCGCGCTTCAACCTGCGCAAGACGAAGGGACGAATGCGCTCGCGGAGCCGCTCGGCCGCGCCGGCGTTGCCCGCCTCGATCGGCGCGGCATGGCGCTCCTTGAAATCGCCCCGACCGCCGAGCAGGCCGCGGTTGGCGAAATGCATCTGGCTCCAGAGCTCCTCGAGCCGATTCTCGACGGGCGTGCCACTGAGCGCCACCTTGAACCGCCCTCGCAACGAGTATGCCGCGCGCGCGACCTGGCTGTCCGGGTTCTTGATGGCCTGCGCCTCGTCGAGCACGATGGCATCCCATTCGACGGCCGAGAGCGCGTCGATGTCGATCCGGAGCATCGAATACGTGGTGAGCGTGACGTCCGCCTTCGGATCGAGGACACGCTTCGGACCGTGGTAGAGGGCTGTCGTGAGGTTTGGCCGGAACTTCCGGATCTCGGCCTCCCAGTTGAAGAGTACGCTCTTCGGACAAACCACGAGCGCCCGGCCGCGCATGGCCGCGAGCGCCTGCAAGGTTTTTCCGAGGCCCATGTCGTCCGCGAGGATCCCGCCGAGACCCGTGTCGCGCAGGAACGCGAGCCAGTCGATACCGCGGCGCTGGTACGAGCGGAGCGTGGCCGAGAGGCCCTCGGGCAAAGGAGCCTCGGGTATCCCGGAAAAACCCTCGAGCAGGGGAGCGAGCCGGGAAAAACCCGGGGGACGAGGGGCTTCGATTTCCTCGCAGAGGCGCGCGAGGGCGGGCAGGAGCGCGGGCGGGATTGTCTGGTCGTTGGTCTCCGCGCGCGCCGCGAGCAGATCGGCGACGCGATCGCCAAATCGGGATAACCAGTCGGCCGGCAGGGGCGCGAATCCTCCGCCTTCGAGCGGGACGATATCGAGTCCGTCTTTCCAGGCGCGGATCACGGCCGCGGCAGAGGCGTGCCTCGTCGTCGTGCGGTCCTCGCCTTCCTCGGAAGGGCCCTCGAAGATGACGTCGAACGCGTCCCCCTGGATATCGAAGCGGGGCACGAGCGGGCGCTTGCCGAAGATCTCGCCGAACGTCTCGCCCTGCTCGCCGCCGCGGAACCCCTTGAGCTTCTGGGCAAACCGCAAGGCCGCCTCGCCGTCGAGATCGACGCGCCGGCCGGGGATCAGGTTGAGCTCGTCGCGCAATCGCACCATGAGGGCGCGCTCCTCCGCCTCGTCGCGAATAGGCACGGTGCCCCCGAGGTGCACGAGGACGTTTTGATCGACGCGCGCTTCCGGCGGATCCCCATACACGAGGAGCGGCAACACGGAGAGGGTATGCCCCGCCTGGGAGAGCTCGATGGCGATCCGCGGGCGGCTCTTCCGCGCGACGCCCGGGAGCTTGCGCGTGCGCACGGAGAGGCGCGTGTGTTTGTCGAGGTCAGGGAGGATCTTCGTGACGAACGTGCCGAGCTCTTCCTTGGCGACAGAGCGCTCGAGCGGGAGTTTTTCCCACGCATCCCCCGTGATCGAGGTATCGCCGAGCGGGCGCAAGACGCTGCCCGTGCGGGCGGCGCCGCGGGCAATGACCTCGTCGATCGACGGGTCTTTCTCGACACGCACGACGACGGCGCCATTCTTGCCGTCGACCACGACGGCCGTGGGGCGAACGGGCTCCTTGTTCGTGAAGACGGGAATCCCATCGAAGAGGACGCTCGGCGCGGTCTCGAGGAGCGCAAAAAGCTCGCGGACGCGCGCGATCGGGACGACGCCGCCCTTCCAGGTCGAGATCATGCGGTCGATCGTGAGATCTTCATGCGTGGGCAAGAAAGGCAGGTCGCCGCGCGAGAGGCGGTTCGTGATCGAGCCCTGGAGAGGCTCCTTTCGCCCGTCCGGAAAAACCACGGCGCGCTCGAGGAAAAGCGTGCCCGCGTCGCGGCTGAATTCATACTCGACCTTGCCGAGCACACGCGGCGCGGGCGCGGGCTTGCCGGCGACGACGGTCGGGGCCGCGGGGCTCATGCCCTCGGGCGCCTGGGCGACGTGGATCGCGGCGGCGGCGACGTGCTGGCAAGGATCGAATTTACCGCCGCAATCGCAGGTCCATTCGTCGTCCGCGACGTACAGGACGACCGTCGGTGCGATGGTGGCGCCGGGGAGGCGGACGCGGACGGTGATCTCTTTGGCGGTCCTCTTGTCGAGGATCACGGCGCCGTCACGGGCGAGGTTGACGCCCTTCGACCAGAGGCCAGGCGGGCAGGCTCTGCGAACGGCCTGGAGGAGCGATTCCATGCGACCGGAGCGGTAGCACGGGATGGCGCCCCTGTCCCCTCGGGCTCATCCGTGACGAATGCAATCGGACGCGGCTCATGGGCGCATCTTACGCCCGCGTATGGCTGTCCGCGAGGATGGCCCGGAAGATCGTCTCGACGAGCTCGCCCGGTACGCCGAGGCGCTCGCCAAACGCGCGACGTTCGGCGAGGAGATCGGCCTCGCGTGCGGGATCGACGCGCGGCAGGCCGAGCTCCTGTTTCTTCACGAAGAGCGCGCCGACGAGCGTCCTCCGCTGCGCGAGGAGGTCGAGCAGCGCGTGGTCGATCGCGTCGATGGCGGCGCGGGTCTCGCGGACGTCGGCAGGAGGCATGGCGCGTCGAGGGTAGCGCATCTCGGCGCGTTCGCGTGCGAGCGCTTTCGGGTTGCGATATAGGGTCGGACCATGAGCTCCCCCGCGTTTCCGAGGCGCCCCGAGATCCTCGCCCCCGCCGGCGACGAAGCCGCGCTCCGGGCCGCCGTGCTCGCGGGCGCGGACGCCGTTTATTTTGGGCTCCAAGGATTCAACGCGCGGGCGCGCGCGAAAAACTTCGACGTCGAAGGGCTCGGGAAGACGATGGCGTTCCTGCACGAGCACGGCGTGAAGGGGTACGTCACGCTGAACACGCTGGTCTTCGACGAGGAGCTCGAGAGCGTGGAGAACGCCGTGCGCGCGTGCGCGGAGGCGGGCGTGGACGCGGTGATCGTGCAGGACATCGGGGTCGTAGGGCTCGTGCGGGCGATCGCGCCGGAGCTTTCGATCCACGCATCGACGCAAATGACGTGCACCGACGCAGGCGCCGTGGACCTGGCGCGTGAGCTCGGCGCGAGCCGGGTGATCCTGGCGCGCGAGCTGTCGGTCGAGGACATCGCGGCGATCCGGCGCGCGACGGACGTGGAGATCGAGGTCTTCGTGCACGGCGCGCTCTGCATCGCGTATTCGGGGCAGTGCTTGACGAGCGAGGCGATCGGCGGTCGCAGCGCGAACCGCGGGGCCTGCGCGCAAGCGTGCCGGCTGCCGTACGAGCTCGTGGTCGACGGGGAAAAGAGGGATCTCGGGGATCACGCGTATCTCCTGTCGCCCGAGGATCTCGAGGCGAGCGCGCTCGCCGGGAAACTCGCGGAGCTCGGGGTCGCGTCGCTCAAGATCGAGGGTCGGCTGAAGGGCGCCGACTACGTGGCGGCGACGACGCGGCTCTACCGCGCGGCGCTCGAAGCCCGCGCGTCGGGCGCGCCGGAGGAGCTCGCTTCCATCCGCAAAACGGCGCTGCAAGCGTATTCGCGGGGATCGGGACCAGGGTTTCTCGGGGGCGTGGATCATCAGCGGCTCGTGGAGGGGCGGGCGTGTGATCATCGCGGGCTGCTCGTCGGCGAGCACCTCGGCGTCACGCGCGTGCGAGGACGGGCGCACCTCAGGATCCAGCTCTCGGAGGCGATCGGGCGCGGCGACGGCGTGCTCGTGGAGGGCGGATACGCGGGGGCCGGCGAGATCGGCGGGCGCATCTGGACGATCACGCGGCAAGGCCAGGACACACCCAGCGCCCAGGCGGGCGAGGAGGTGCTCGTCTGGCTCGGGCCCGATGCGCGGATCGAGGAAGCAGCGGCGCAGAGGCGCGTCTGGAAGACGAGTGATCCGGCCGGGGAAAAGGCGATCCTGGCGGAGGTCGAGCGAGCGCCGCAGAGGCTCGCTTTGCACGTGCGTGTCACGGGGAAAATGGGCGAGGTGCCGCGCTTCGAGGCCAGGGCCGGATCCAGACTCGAAGGCGTCGTGACGGGCGACGCGCCGATCGTGGAGGCCCGGGGCGGCGCGGACGTCGCGGCCGTATTGAAGGACAAACTGGGGCGGCTCGGCGACACGCCCTTCGAGCTCGGGGAGATCGAGGTGGATTTGCCCGCGGGCGCGATGATCCCGCCGTCGTCGTTGAACCGGGCGCGGCGCGCGCTCGTGGAGGTCCTGCTTTCGACGGCGCGGCGTACGATTGCCACGACCTCGGTCCACTATCCCGAGCTCGTCCGCGCGGCGAACCCGCCCGATCGGAGCCCGCCGCCGGCCGGTCTTTTCGTGCTTTGCCGGACGGAAGTGCAAGCCGCGGCGGCGCTCGACGCGGGCGCGGACGGCGTGTATCTCGACTTCCTGGAGCTCGTGGGCACGGGCGCGGCCGTGCGGGCGCTCCGGGCGTCGCGGGGAAAGGTGACGATCGGGCTCGCGCCGCCGCGGATTCGCAAGCCGGGCGAGGAGAAGATCGACCGGTATTTGCTCTCGCTCGAGCCGGATCTTTTGCTCGTGCGGGGGCTCGGCGCGTTGCGCGAGGGCGCGGGGCTCTCCATCCCGCGGGTCGGTGATTTTTCGCTGAACGTGACGAACCGATTGACGGCCGCGGAGGTGCTCTCGCGTGGGCTCTCGGCGTTCACGCCCTCGTTCGACCTCGACGCAGCGCAGCTCGGGAACCTGCTCGATTCACCGTTCGGGCCGTTCGCCGAGGTGGTCGTGCATCACCCGATGCCGCTTTTCCACATGGAGCATTGCGTGATCGCGGCGCTGCTCTCCACGGGGAAGGATCATCGCGATTGCGGGAGGCCGTGCGAAAATCACAAGGTTTCGCTCCGCGACCGGGCGGGGATGGAGCACCCGGTGGAGGCGGACGTGGGCTGCCGGAACACGGTGTTTCACGCGGCGGCGCAGAGCGCGGCGAGCCTCGCGCCCGCGGCGCAGCGGAGCGGGGTCGGGCGATTCCGGATCGAGCTCGTGCGCGAGACGGCGGAGGAAGTGGCGACGATCGTCACGACGTACCGGCGCCTGCTCGATGGAAAGGCAAGCGCGCCGGAGGTTTTCCGCGCGTTGAAGACGGAGGGGGGATATGGCGTCGTGAAGGGGTCGCTCCGGGTGCTCCCGACGTGATCCGAGACGGCGCCATTCGAAAGAAGTGAACCGGGAGCGCACGTCTTCCGTGCACCCCCGGTCCAAAGTCAAGGAAGCGGGTCCGAAGTCAAGGAAGCGGGCGGCGGAATCGATTACTTGCGCGCGGCGACCTGCGCCTGGATCTGGCGGCGCAGCTTCTTCACCTCGGTCTGGGTGAGGTGACGGAGCAGCTCGGCGGTGCGGGCGCGCTCGTCCTCCTCGGCGAACGTGAGGAGGTACATCGGGGGCACGCCGAAGCCGTCGGCGAGCCGGGCGATCGTGCCGATCGTGATCGCGGCGAGGCCGTGCTCGACGCTCGAAAGATGGCCCTTCGAGAGCGCGCTGGTGTCGGCGAGCGCGCCGAGGGACATCCCACGCTCCTTGCGAAGCGCGCGAATACGGGTGCCAACCTGGAGTGCAAACGGCTCGGGAGTGGAACGTCGGGGCATGGTTGTATGGTTCTCGGTTCGCCCTCGCGGACGCGCCGACCGGCCTCCTTCTCGCCGGGGAAAACGTTTCGTTTCGTCTCGGAAGCTCTCGTCGTACGGCCCTCGCGCGCTTCGCGACGACCTCGGTACGACCACGCAAATCAATATGCACCTCATTCGACGAACCCGCACGGAAAACCTCGAGGTGGTAGGACGTTTCATGTCCTACCCAGGCATGGGTTCCACATCCAGGCCAGGGAAAACGTCGGGGCGGTAGGACATTCTTTGTCCTATTGCCGTATGCGCGGGACAAAAAAGCGAGAGCGCCGATCGGGCCTGCCGATCAGCGCTCTCTGGGTAGCTTGCGGGGGATGTTGCCGATTTACTTGCGGGCAGCGACCTGCGCCTGGATCTGGCGGCGCAGCTTCTTCACCTCGGACTGGGGCAGGGAACGGAGGAGCTCGGCCGTGTGGGCGCGCTCGTCTTCCGCGGCGAAGGTGAGGAGGTACATCGGAGGCACGCCGAAGCCCTGCGCGAGCCTGGCGATCGTGCCGATC
>JANMGF010000551.1:0-1173 GCA_031374535.1 Polyangium sp. (in: bacteria) | reverse complement strand
GGCGCACCCCCCGGGGCGGGGGCCGCGCCCAACCCCCCCGCGAGGCGCCACCGAAATGAAATGCCGTGATAGGGTCTCCCTCGTGCACGAGCCTGAGGAGCTTCGCCGGTTCGCCCGTCAGGACTGGGCCGCCGCTGCGCGCGGCAAGGAGCTCTACTGGCGCGACTGGAAGAGGCAACACGGCCCTGCCGCCGGGATTCGCATCGCCGATGAGCTCCGCAAGCAAGTCCTCGCGCAAAAGCCTGGCTGGCCGAGCGACGAAGAGCGCCGCGAAGACCTTGAAACGCATCGAAGGGTCCTCGAAGCGTTCGACAGGCTCGACGCTTGGCGCGGCCGTTTGGCTGCTCGGTGATGGGGTGTAGGTACCGGGAGGCCCGGTAGGCGATCCGGATCGTTCGGATCGGGTACCGGGTGCGCCGGAGAGCGGATCCGCAGCGTTCGGATCGGGTACCCGGAGGCCCGGTAGGCGATCGGGATGATGTGGGGGAGGGGGCGGGCGTCCGGGATGCGGGGACGGAGCGTCAGGTGCTTGCGGCTTGGAGCGCGGCGGCTTCGGCCTGGGATTCTGCGGCTCCGGGGTGTTCGATGCGGGTGCGGAGGTTTACGGCTTGCTTGAAGAAGCGGATGGCTTCGTCGGATTGTCCGAGGGCTTTGTGGGCGAGCCCGAGCAGGTGGAGCGCGTCGGCTTGGCCCCAGGCATCCCAGGCACTTCCATCGCCTGGAGGACCCGCTCGACCCACACTTTGCTCGACAACCGAACCACCTCCGACGAAGCCGCCCGGAGCGTACACGTGTGGTCATTCCTTCGTCGAGACGCGTTCGCCCTCGTCGGGCTACACTCTTGTTGCCGGCTCGCAGCCGACGGAGGCGCCATGCAAGCTCATCGCGTCGAGACGACCATCCAGCCCGGCGGCACCCTCGTCGTCCACGGTCTTCCTGTACCTGACGGAACACACGTGGAGGTGATCGTGCTCGTCAAGGAGATTCCTGTTCCCGCCGGATCGCGCTACCCCCTGCGCGGTACGCCGTATCGGTATGACGAGCCGTTCGACCCTGTGACCCCGAAGAACACAGACCCGTGAAGGGGCTCAGGCAGCCGCGCGGGCCCGGACATGCTCACGGCGACGCTCCACCATCATCGTCCACACCCCCCGCGCGCGCCCCAGGCGACGC
>JANMGF010000542.1:0-3623 GCA_031374535.1 Polyangium sp. (in: bacteria) | reverse complement strand
ACGCGGGAACCCCCCCTCTCAGCTTTTGCAGGAACTCCTTCGCGGCGCGGTTGCCGCGACGGGATTGACGCGGGCGTGGGACTCGACTTATGCCCGCCACATGCCGACCTTCATCGAGAAGCCGAGCCGCATCGAGGCGGCGGGAAACAAGCCGAAGCTCATCGACGAGTACGTGGGGCGCATGAACTCCCGCACGGAGAGCGCGAGCGTGGCCCACATGCGTAGCCCCGGAGGCTGGGTCGAGCCGGGCCAGCGCCCGACGTTCGACGAGTTCACCGTGGTCCTGCGCGGGACGCTGCGCGTCGAATACGAGGGTGGAGCGACCGACGTACGCGCGGGTCAGGCGATCATCACGCACAAGGGGGAATGGATTCGCTACAGCACGCCGGAGGAGGAGGGCGCGGAGTACATCGCGGTCTGCCTGCCGGCCTTCTCGCCCGACACGGTGAACCGGGACAGCTGAGCCCGCCTGGGCCCTCGTTCAAGGGGCAGGGGGGGCGGGAAGCACGAGATCCACCCCCCCGCGCGGCCAGAGCTCGTACGTCTCGAGGTATTGCTGCGCGAGCCCCGTGATCTCGACGGCGGTCCCCGGCGTGAGCTTCGTGGTATCGATAAGGGGTTTTTCGCCCGCGAAACACACGAAGACCTGCACCACGCCCGAGCCGTCGTCGACGAACGCCTTGATGCCGTAGGGTTTGTCTTCCACGACGGCCTTCGACACGGTCCCCTTGATCCGGACGAGTTGCCCCTCGGTCGCCTCGCTGACGCCCTTCGTCGTGACGTCCTTGGGTACGACGACACGGTTGCCCTCCACGATGTCGGGCCCGGTGAAGTTGGTGATGAGCACCTTCTGATTGGAGACATCCGCCATCTGACCGATGACGCGCACCTTGGTCCCGAGGGCGATCTTGAGCTCGTCGAAGAGGCTGACATAAAGGCCGCCGGTGTCGTCCTGGATGGCAAAACCGAAGTCGCCGGTGGCGGAGACGAACGTGCCTGGGGGGACGGTGACGAATCCCTCGATTTTCGTGTATTGATTGGCGGGCAGGGCGCGCGCTTCCTGGATGGTGACGAGCTCCGGAGGGGGAAGCTCCTGGGCCGGGGGGATCTCCGGGCCGCAGCCGATGAGGAGGAGGGAAGCGAGGGGAAGAAGGAGGGCGCGGTGAAGCATCCGCTCGGATCTACCGCGGCAGGGGCCTCGGGCGCAAGGCGTCTAGCCCCCGGCCTTCTCCCGCGGCGCGAAATCGAGCGAGGCCGAGTTGATGCAATACCGCAGCCCCGTCGGGCGCGGGCCGTCCGTGAAGACGTGGCCCAGGTGGGCGTCGCATTTCGCGCACTGCACTTCCACGCGGCGCATGCCGTGGGTCGTGTCTTCGATCTCCTTGACGGCTTCTTTCGTGAGCGGGGCCCAGTAGCTCGGCCAGCCGCTGCCGGAGTCGTATTTCGTGGTCGAGTCGAAGAGCGGCTCGCCGCAGCAGACGCAGGTGTAGCGCCCGTCTTCCTTGTGGTTCCAGAACTTGCCCGTGAAGGCCCGCTCGGTGCCGCCGCAGCGGCTGACCTGGTATTGCTCGGGCGAGAGGCGCTCGCGGTAGGGATCGTCGGACGCGGGTCGGGTTGACATGGCACTTCCTCCGCGGCGCATCCTAGCGCGAGGAGCGGCCATGTACGAGCCCCGACGAGCGAACGGGGCCGAGGGGGCGCTTGACGGGCCTCGGGGGACGCTGTAGCCGCTGGAAGTAGAAGGAGCGACGCCATGGCTGCCAAGATGCCCCTCGTGACCGAAGACGCGTACATCGAGCTCGAGCGCAAGAGCCTGACCAAACACGAGTTCTGCCGCGGGGTGATCACGGCGATGGCCGGGGCCACGGCGCGCCACAACGCGCTCTCGGCGAACATGATCGGCCTCCTTTTCGGCGCCCTTCGCGGAGGCCCCTGCGCCGTCCTGACGAGTGATCAGCGGGTCCACGTCGAGGCCACCGGTCTCTACACCTACCCGGACGTGGTCGTCGTCTGCGGAGCACCGAAATTTCATCCGAAATACCGGGAGAACCTGCTGAACCCCCGGGTGATCGTCGAGGTGCTCTCCGTCTCGACGGCGCAGCACGATCAGACGTCCAAGTTCTCGCACTATCGCACGCTCCCCTCGCTCGACGAGTATGTCCTCGTGTACCAGGACGAACCGCGGGTCGAGCATTACAAGAAGCTTCCGACGGGGCAGTGGCTGCTCACGGAGTGCACGGGGGACGAGGCGAAGGTCGAGTTCCCCGCGCTCGGCTGCACGATCCGGCTCGCGGATCTTTACGCCGGCGTTGACAAGTTCTCCCCGGAGGCCGAAGGCGAATCCCCGCCCAAAGCCTGACGGGAGCCGAGCTCAATCCTCGATGAAGCTGTCCTGATATCCGGGATCCTCGACGCCGAGCGCCGCCTCGGTCGCGATGAGGGGCCCTTCCGTATCGAGCATGACCGCGAGCTCGCTCGTCTCCTTCACGCCGATGCTCGCCTCGTAGGCGCCCGGGTGCGGGCCGTGCGGGACGCCGGCCGGGTGGTGCGAGATGCTGCCCGGGGCGACGCCGCGGCGGGAGGCGAAGTTGCCGCGGCAATAAAAGATGAACTCGTCGCAGTCGTACGAGGAATGCGGGTACGGGCAGGGGATCGCCTGCGGGTGGAAATCCACGACGCGCGGCACGAAGCTACAAATGAGCGCGCCGCGGGCCGCGAAGGTGCCGTGCCAGTCGGGCGGGAGGTGCACGAGGCCGGCGCGCGGCTGGAAGTTCAGGATCGGGAAGACGAACGGATACACCGTGCCGTCCCAGCCGACGACGTCGAGCGGAGAATGGGCCATCGAGAAACCGTGAAACCCCCCCTCGCGCTTCACGACGAGCTTGCGGATGCCCTCGTCCATGGGCCCGACGAAGCTCGGCTTCTTGAAGTCCCGGTGGCTGTACGGCGCATCCATCCGGAGCTGCCCCACGTCGTTGCGCCATTGCTTCGGGATGTGGATCCCGCCCATCGCCTCCATGCAGAGCCACGATTGCAGGCCCGCGTCGGGGAGGAAACGGTAAAAGAGGCCCCGCGGCACGAACACGTAGTCGTCCTTCTCGTAACGAAGGTCGCCCAGCATCGTGCGGAGGAGGCCGCTGCCCTCGAAGACGTAAAACAGCTCGTCGGCGTCGGCGTTCGAGAAATACACGGGATCCGGCGCGTCGGGGCGGGCGATCGAGAGGACGATGTCGCCGTTGTAGAGGAGCGGGACGCGGCCGTCGATCTGCGGGCCGGTCGGGGTCGGGACCGAGGTCGAGCGATAATGACGCTTCGCCAGCGGGCGCGCGGACGCCGGCGTGGGGAGCGCAAAGCCGTGCTCGGCCGGGGCGAGGCGGTGCTCGTGCGGGCGCCGCTCGTGATACGCGATCGTGTAGGGACCGTCGAAGCCGCGTCGCGTGAGGCACTCCTCCCAGCGAAGCGCGCCCTTCGTATCCCGCAACGCGATATGGTGTTTCGGCGGCAGATCCCCGAAAGCGAGGCGCTCGATCATGCGAGTTTGCCCTCCGTCTTCTGCTGCCGCTCGATGCTCTCGAAGAGCGCCCGGAAATTGCCGCCGCCGAAGCCGCGGTCGCCCTTGCGCT
>JANMGF010000538.1:0-8109 GCA_031374535.1 Polyangium sp. (in: bacteria) | reverse complement strand
CGCCTGCTCTTGGAAAGGGAAAGGCACGTGTCCGTGGATAATGGATCTCCCGGGAAGACCCAGGCGAACGTCGAAGGTACCCGGCAAGACGAGGAGCGCGAGCGCGAGGAGCGCCCCGTCGTAGAGGCTTTGCCGTTCGAGGAAGACGGTCGCGCCGATCAAGCGCTCGACTTCGTCATCGACACGCTCGCGTCGATGGGCATGGACTGCACCGTGGACCTGCTCGAGAACGAGCCGGAAGATCCGCCCGAGGAGATCCGGCTCGAGATCGAGGGCAGAGACGCCGGCCGCATCATCGGCAAGAAGGGCCAGACGCTCGCCGCGCTCCAGTTCCTGGCGAACCGCGTGATCAACCGGCCCGGCAAGCAGCGCCGCCACGTGATCATCGACGCCGAGGGCTACCGCGCGCGCCGCGAGGAGACGCTCACCTCGATGGCGGTACGCCTCGGCAAGCAGGCCGTCGAAGAGGGCAAGATCATCACGTTCGAGCCGATGAACCCGCAGGACCGCCGCATCGTGCACCTCGCCCTCGCCAAGTACCCCGGCGTCGTCACGAAGAGCGACGGCGAAGGCGACGCCCGCCGCGTGCAGATCATCCCCGTTCGCCGCTGATTGTTCGTTGAAACCCGAGGGCTACGCGCGGAGGGTCCGTTCGTAGCCCCCACGATCCACCGCATCCACAGGCTCCATGATCGGTTGACAGCGTAGGGACGGTATGCATAATGCCGCTCCCTCGTCGTCTCCGGCGCGCGTGGAGCCGTTTGCCCCCGACAGCCGGGACCATCCCTCGAAGGACCGCGACATGCTCACCTCGACTGTACTTGCGAAGATCGAAACCCCGCAGCTCCGCGAGGGGCTCCCGGAGTTCCGGGTCGGCGACACCGTCCGGGTCCACTACCGCATCGTCGAGGGCGAGAAGGAGCGTATCCAGGTCTTCCAGGGCGTCGTGCTGAAGCGACATCGGGCCGGGGCGCGTAGCACCTTCACGGTCCGCAAGGTCAGCTTCAACGTGGGTGTCGAGCGCATCTTCCCGCTGCACACCCCGCGTATCGACAAGATCGAGGTGGTCTCGCGCGGCATCGTTCGTCGCTCGCGCCTGTTCTACCTCCGCTCGCTGGCCGGCAAGGCCGCCCGCGTGCGCGACGCCAAGGACGCCTGATCCCAAGGCCCCTCGCCACCCTCTGGGGTGTAGAGGGGCCTTTCGCTCCGTCTCGCTCTCGTTTCGTTCACCTCGCAAGGGTGTCCTACGCGCCGATCCGGCCGTGGGGCACCCTTTCGTGTTTCAAGCCGCGCCGCCGCGCTCGCCCGAGGCCGTTTTCCTCCCCCCACACGCCCGACCTCCGTCGTCGCTCGAGCCCTCGGCACGCGCCTCTTCGACGCGCTGCGCCGCGCTCCCGGGCATGGTGAACGCGACGTCCAGGGCGTCCCGCCCGTGCCCGCCAAGGGAAAGAGCACTTCTTCTTGATCCTCGGTCCGGCCCACACGGTATGCTGCCGCGGAGGCGGACGAGGTCTTGGTCCGTCAACACGAGAAGGACACTATGAACTGCCCGCGTTGCGGCGCGCCTGCCACACCCGCCGACAAGTTCTGCGCGATCTGTGCCTCTCCGCTCGGGCCCTCGGCCCCGGGCGCCTTTGGTCCTCCTCCTGCCGCTTTCGGGCAACCGCCGGGCTTCGGACCTCCACCCATGCCCCCCGCCATGCCCCCCGCCATGCCCCCAGCCGCCCCGCCGGGGTTTGGACCGCCCCCCGCCGAGCCGCAGGGTTATGGACCTCCTCCCATGCCCCCCGCAGCCCCGCCCGGCTTCGGTCCGCCTCCTGCCGGCGCAGGTGGCTTCGGGCCGCCACCCATGCCCCCCGCGCCCCCGCCCAACTACGGTCCGCCCACGGCGAACCCGGGCGCCTTCGGGCCTCCACCTCCGCCTGCGTTCGGCGCACCTGGAGGGCCAGGCGGCTTTGGACCTCCTCCCATGCCCGCCGCCGCGCCGCCCCCGTTCGGAGCGCCACCGGGACAGGGCTCTGGTGGCTTCGGACCGCCTCCAGGCTTCGGGATGGCCCCCGAACCGCCGCCGCCCCCCGCAGGGTTCGGGCCGCCTCCGCCTCCCCCGGGCTTCGGGCCGCCTCCCGAGCCGCCGCCCCCGCCCGCAGGGTTTGGACCTCCTCCCATGCCCCCCGCCGCTCCGCCCGGCTTCGGTCCGCCTCCCATGCCCCCCGCCGCGCCGCCCGGCTTCGGACCGGCACCCGAGCCGCCCCCGCCCGCGGCTTTTGGACCGCCCCCCGCGCCGCCCGGCTTCGGTCCGCCTCCGGCTCCGCCCGGGTATGGACCGCCTCCGCCGGAACCCGCGCTGGGTGGTTACCCCCCGCCGCCCGCTGTGGGGCGTGGGTTCGCGCCGCCGCCGCCCCCGGACAAATCCGATGGGTACGGCCCGCCGCCGAAGCCCGAAGGTGGATACGACCTGAAGGAGCCGCAGCAGCGACCCCCGCGGTCGAACGCGGCGACCGCGGCCCCGGGGAATCCTCCGCCGATGCCCGGTCGGCAAGGAGGCGTGCCGAGCCCGGATGGTCGGCGCGCGCTCGCGGGTTTCGTGGTCAGCTACCAGGACGATCCGCTCGGCAAGTTCTGGCCGCTCTGGCAGGGCAAGAACACGGTCGGCCGCGCGGACACGGGCCAGAAGGTCGACGTCGAGATCGCACACGGCACGACGTCCACGCACCACGCCACGATCGACTGTGAAGGTGGGAGGTTCATGCTGAGTGATCTCGGCTCGACGAACGGCACCTTCCACAACGAAGAAGCCATCGGCTTCAAGGGCAGGCGCGATCTGCGTGACGGCGACAAGATCCGCTTCGGCGGCTTCAGCGTCATCACCATCATCGTGACCGCTCGGACCTAGGGATCGCGCGGAGAAGCCCCGTGCGAAACGCCCTTTTCACCGAACCCAGCTCCTCGACGAGATGACGCCCCCGCTCTCGCGTCACCCAGGCAGCCGTTTTTCGCGTCTGCCGCTGCCTCGCCGAGGACCCAGAACGTTGGAGGCTCAAGCCATGACACCGTTGCCCCACGGAGCCACCCGCGCAGTCGCTCGATCTGCGCGCAAGGCTTTCTTCGCTCGATGGGGGCTATGCTCGAACAAGTCGAGCTACGCCCCCAAACCCCCCTTATTCGCGCTCCCGGCGCTCGCGGCGCTCGCGGCGATCCTCTTCGCCGCCGTTCCTTCCTTCGCCGCTCCGGAGGCCAAGATCCTCCGCATCGATCCGCGCACGAGCACCGTCGACGGTTCGCCCGTGCTCACGACCGTGATCGACCTCGTCCAGAACAAGCGGATGTCGGACGCGACGCGTCCCTGCGCGACGCTGAACGGCGACGCGTTTTACGACTGCGTGGCGAGCGCAGTCGAGCAGCCGAACGCGCTCTACTCGTCGTTCGACTTCCCGGAGAAAAACGCGGTCCTCACCGTCGTGGTCGACGGCTCCGACACCGCCGCCCGGTTCGAGTCGAAAGCGCGCTGGGGCGACAGCACGGCCCAGCCCGGCGTCGGCACCGCGTGGCTCATCCTCATCGACGCCGCGTCGTCGATGGGCCCCCGCTTCGACGAGGCCAAGAGCGTGGCGACGGCGTTCGTCAACGCGATGGGGCCGAACGACATCGTCAACGTGATGTTCTTCAACGACAAGAGCGTCGTCGAAGACTCGAAGTGGGTGAACAACAAGCAGACGGCGCTCGCGACGATCTCGAGCGTCCGCAACACGTTCCCCACGCAGGGCCGCACGCGCCCGCTCTTCAACATCATCAAGACCGCGGCCACCGACGGCTTCAAGGAGCTCGGCAACGTCGGCCAGAACGTCGTCGTTCCCATGCACCAGGCCATGGTGGTGCTTTCGAACGGCGCGGCCGGCGCGGACCCGAGCTCGAACTCCGCGGCCTCGAACCTGCTCAAGGACTACCTCACGAAGGGCCGCTTCCCGGAGAACAACGAGGTCCTTCCGAAGACCCCGGTCCCGGTCATCTCGATCTGGCTCCCGAGCAAGGTGGTCGAGGAGTTCGCCGCGAACGCGCGCGAGTTCATGGAAGGGCTCGCGAACCCCGAGATCGGCGGCTTCTACAGCATCCTTCGCGACAGGCAAGAGGCGCGCGCGGTCAACATCGTCAACGCCGTCCGCTCGCGCTTCAACAAGATGCACATCGTCAAGTGGCGCGTCTCGTGTGTCGCGCTGAGCTTGACGCAGACCTTCCGCCTCGCCTTCCTCAACACCGATCCGCCGATCGCCGGCGACGCGACGTTCCAGAACGTCCCCGTCGGCATCGATCCCTCGCAGTGGCCGCTCGACATCGATCGTGAGGCCACCGAGCGCGCCGCGCAGAAGGATCCGGTCCATCCAGGCGGATCCGTGAAGGTCTTCGGCAACTTCTGCTGGGGTGGCAACACGCAGCGGGCCGAGCTCTACATGCTGCCGAAGAACCAGCCCGCGCCCGCCTCGCTGCAGGGCGGCAGCATCGACGACGCAAAGAAGGCGCAACGCACGCTCATCGAGCAAGGCATGCGCGGCAAGGCCACGACGGCCGGCGAGAGCATGGTCGAGTTCGAACTGCCGAACACCGACAAGTTCCTCGCGGGCAAGGGCGAGCAGATGACCGCGCGCCTCGTCATCTACGACAACCAGGCCAAACGCACGAGCGCCATCACCGCGGACAAGATCGTCACGGTGAAGGCGAAAGAGGCGCCGCTGCCTTTCCTGCTCATCGGCGCCATCACCTTCGGCGGCGTCGTGCTCATCCTGCTCGTCATCTCGATCTTCCGCAGCGGCGGCAACAAGCGCCGCGGCGCCGCACCGACGACGGCCCCACGTCCCGCAGGCGGCGGACCGACCCCCATGCCCAGCGGCTTCGCGCCCGCCGTGCCCATGGGCGGCGGCATGGGCGGCATGGGCGGCATGGGCGGCGGACAGGACTTCGGCGGCGGCGGTTACGGTCCCCCTCCGATGGGTGGAAGCCCCATGGGCGGCGTCGCGAACCGCGCGGTGCTCTCCGGCTCGCTCGGCATCTTCACGTTCAACCACGGCACCGAGATGCGCGTCGGCCGTGACGGCGCGACCTGCCAGATCGTGGTGAACGAGCCACGCGTCTCCGGCAGCCACGCCGTCGTCAAGTTCGAATCCGGTCAGCTCTTCGTCCGCGACGAGAACTCGAACAACGGCACCAGCATCAACGGCAACCGCATCCCACCGCTCGTCTGGACACCCGTGCCGCCCGGCTCGATGCTTCGCTTCGGCCCCATCGAGTTCAACGTCCGTTTCGAGTAGTCTCTCCCCCAAGCCTCTCCTGGCCCCCTCGCGATGAGCCAACCCCAGGCCCTCGGAACCCGCGTCCGGATCGAGTTCGCCCAGGCCAGCGATCCTGGCCGCGATCCGAACAAGCAGGTCAATGAGGATTCGTGTGGTTACGCCGAGACACGTTTCGGCCACCTCATCGTCCTCTGCGACGGCATGGGCGGGCATTACGGGGGCCGGGAGGCGAGCCGCACCGCGATCGCCACGATCTTCGAGGTCATCGATCAGGCCCCGCCCGGCGCGACGGGCGCGGCCGCCCTCAAGGCCGCGATCGAAGAGGCAGGGCGTCGCGTGTACGCGCTCGGTGGACCGCCCGAGAACCGCGGGCGGCCCGGCTCCACGGTCGTGACGATGCTGGTCGGCGATCGCGGGCTCGACGTCGCGCACGTCGGCGACAGCCGCGCCTACTGCATCCGCGCCGGCCAGATCTACCCGCTCACGCGCGACCACTCGATGGTGCAGGGCATGATCGACGCTGGCATGCTCACCGAAGCCGAAGCGATCGGTCACCCCGACGCCAACAAGATCACGCGCGCCCTCGGCATGCGGGCCGAGGTCGAGGTCGAGGTGCGGCCCGAGCCGATGGAGATGTTCCCGGGCGACATCTTCCTCCAGTCGAGCGACGGCCTCACCGACCTCGTGCTCGGCGTCGACATCCTCGGCTCCGTGCGCCAGGCCCTCGCTTCGGGCGCGTTGCCCCACGCGTGCAGCCAGCTCGTCAACCTCGCGAACGATCGCGGAGGCCACGACAACATCACCGTGCAGATGGTGCGGATCGTCGAGTCGGCGCCTCGCGCGTCGCACACGATCCCGCAAGCGCCCGCGATCGCGCCCGATCTCTCGGCGCCGCGCCCCGCGCCTCCACAAGAGACGCGGCCCATGACGGCGGTGGACGCTGCGAAGGCCACGTCCGCGATGAAGCTCGGCCTTCCCCCGCCCGTGCAGGTCCCCACGTTGCTTTCGCCCGGCGCCGCGGGCGTGGCCCCCACCGCGCCCGAGCAAGGCGCGTTGCCCATGCCGCCCCCTTCCCCCTCGTCCCCGGGCTTCGCGCCGGTCCAGCCGACCACCATCGATCGGCACGTCGCGCCCTCCCCCACGGTGCCCGAGCCCCCCGCGAGCCTTCCTTACCCGCAGCAGGCGCGCCTCGCGCCCTTCGCCCCCCAGCTCCCTTTGCCGCCGGCCTCGGGTCGATACGCGCCCCCGCAGACCACCCAGGTCACGGGCCAGGGCCCCGCCTTGACGCAGGCGCCGCAGGTCTCGCTCCCGCCGACCCCCTCGTCCCTGTCCCCTTCGTCCGGCGTCGGCGCGCGGCCCTCCCAGACCGGCATCGTTTACCTGATCATCGGCATGTCTGCGGTGATCGCGGTGCTGCTCCTCCTGCTCATCTGGGCGTTGTTCCTGCGCTAGAGAAACCGCGCGCCCGCGCCTATCCTGCTCGCCATGCGTGAGGCAGGGCCGTGCCCGTTGCCCTCCGCGAACGTTCGTGGTGAAAGGTAGCCCGCATGGTCCCCGGCTTCGGCAAGCAGACCCTCACGATCGGCAGCGCTCCCACGTGCGACGTCGTCATCGCGGATCCCAGCGTCGCGCCCGAGCACGCGCGCCTCGTCCATCAGGGCGGCGGCAGGCTCGTGTTCATCGGCGGTGGAGCGGCGCCTTCCTTCGCGAACAACCGGCAGCTCGCGCCGGGTGAAGAAGTCCCCTTCGACTTCCGCACCCAGTTCATCGTGGGCCGCGCGCCCGTCCCTCTCAGCCATCCCGCGATCGTCCTGTCGATCATGACGACGGGCACGGTGGCTCCGCCGGCGGGGCAGGTCGTCATCGGCCGTGATCCCGCGCGTGCTTCGCTCGTCGTGCAACACCCGAGCGTCTCGAGCCAACACGCGACCGTGATGCTCGATCGCATGCTCGTGGTCGACAATGGATCGACGAGCGGCACGTACGTCGGCACCACGAAGATCCAGGCCGCGCAACCCACGCCGATCGATCCGAACGGCGTGCTCGCGTTTGGCCCCGTGCCCGTCCCCGTCGAGCTCCTCGCGCGTATCGCGCAGGCCTCGCGTGGAGGCCCGGGCCCCGTGCCGAGCGGCGCGTACGCGCAGCAGCCTGCCGCGATGCCGCAGACCTCGCAGGTGCCCGTGCAACAAGCGCAAGGGTATCCGCCCGCGCAGCCGCCAGCCCAAGGGTATCCGCCGGTCTCGGGCGCGCCGCCGGCCGCGGGTGCGCCTGGCCGTAAAAACAAGACCGTCCTCGGCCAGCTCGATTTCGCGGGCGGCAGCGCGGGTCAGAAGAGCATCGGCCGCACGGCGGACAACGACATCGTCATTCAGCACCCGCAGGTCTCGAGCCGCCACGCGCTCGTGCACCAGATGAACGGGCAGCTCTTCGTCGAGGATCGCGGCAGCGCCAACGGCACCTACGTCCGCGGCCATCGCATCCCGCCTGGCCAGAAGATCGGCGTCCAGAACGGCGAGAAGTTCTTCATCGGCCCGATGCCGTTGCAAATCGAGCTCAGCGCGTCGGGCGCGGTCGAGGTCGTGCAGGAGGAGTACTCGGCCGATCGCTGGGCGGGCAAACCGCTCTACGAGATCGAGGCGTGGAGCCTGGTGCTCGAGGTCCCCGATCGCGACAACCCGAGCGAGATGAAGCGCCTGCTCGACGACGTCTCGTTCAAGGCGTTGCCGGGCGACATGATCGCGCTCATGGGCCCCTCGGGCGCGGGCAAGACGACGCTCCTGCTCACGCTGAACGGCTACCTCCCGCCCACGAGCGGCGTCGTCCGCAT
>JANMGF010000524.1:0-2571 GCA_031374535.1 Polyangium sp. (in: bacteria) | reverse complement strand
CGCGCCGCCTCGGCCACCACGCCCTCGCCCCCCTCACCCGCGCCCGCCGCGCCGTCGCCGCCGACGACACCGCCGAAGCCCTCGCCGCCCTCACCGGAGCCAACGCCCGCGCCTCCACCGACGCCGACGGCTTGCTGTACGCCGTCCTCGCCGAGCGCACCGGCGCCGGCTGGATCGCCGCCGACGTCTTCGAACGGATCGGCCTCATCCACGCCTCCGGCCCGGCCCTCGCCCGCGCCGCCTCCCTCTCCGCCGACCGCGCCGCCGACGAGCAAGACCGCGCCCGCGCCTTGCGAAGTTACGTCCTCGCCCAGCACGCCACCGAAAATGGCGACCCTGCTTCGCACGCCTTCGCACGCCTCGCGCCCGCCATAGGTTGGCTCGCCGTCACCCGCGCCGACAACGTTGCTGGCACGGGCCTCGTCGACGTCCGCGGAGGCCGCGACACTCTTCCCCTCGGCCTCCAGGTCCGCCGCGCCCTGCTCGACGCCCCCGAAGACGCCCTCCTCCTCTCTGAAGGCCAGCACATCGAGCTCCGCCTCCGCCAAAACAAACCCACCACCCTCGGCGTCGAGACCCAGTGCCTCGCCCTCGAAGACGATCCCCTCTGCCAGCTCGGCGTCGAAATCGACGGCATCCCCACGCCCTGCGGCCCTCCCAACCCGACCTCCTCCCGCACCGCCTGCACCTTGCCCATCCCGCGTGGCCCCCACCGCGTCGAGATCCGCGCCCCCCGTGGCCGCACCGTCCTCAGCGCCGCCCGCCTCTCGGGTGCCGGCGGCTTTTCCTTCCAGGCCCGCGTCGTCTCCGAGTGGTTCGAGATCGACCCCGCCCGCCCCCTCGAGCTCACCTTCGCCGCCCCCACCGTCGTCCGCCTCGAAGCCCGCGGCCCAGCGGGCGAACCTCGCACCCTCGGCTGGTCCCTCGACGCGCCCATCAACCTCCCCAGCGCCACCTCCCGCGGCGAGCTCGTCCTCGACCCCACCGCCGACCCATCCGCGAACCTCGTCGGCGGCGACCCCAACACCCTCCTTCCCCTCGGCCGCGCCCTCGAAAAACGCATTCCCGTCCTCCCCGACGGCCCCCGCACCCTGCACGTCACCTCGAACAACGGCCGCGCCCTCGTCCGCATCCAGCTCGCCGTCCCCATCGGCCTGCCCAAGCCCCGCCGTATCCCCCCACCGCCCCCCGTCCGCCCGATGCCCAGCGGCGCCCCCGAGCCCCCGCATCGCATCGCGCCCGACATCGTCTTCGACGGCGACCCTGGAAGCGCCCTCCTCTCCGTCTACGGCCGCCTCGTCGACCTCGACGTCGGCGACGAGGACAACCTCACCGGCGCCCGCCTCCTCGAAGTCGGCGTCGCCCTCCGCCGCGAGCTCGAATCCATCAACGCCTGGACCCAGGGCACCCTCTTCGCCCGCGCCCGCGTCGGCGCCCCGAGTTTTGGCCTCGCCGGCTCCTTCGACCTCGCCCCCAACGGCTTCATCCCCGGCCTCTTCCTCCGCGGCCGCCTTGTCGCCCAGCCCACCGAAGGCACCTTCGGCCTCGGCGCCCGTGCCCTCGCCGGCGCGCTCTGGTCGATCCCCCTCGTCGACTCCGTCTCCCTCGTCCCCTGGGGCGGCCTCGGCCTCGTGATCACCGATCCCACCCAGGCCGGCCGCCCCGACGCCGACCGCGAAGTCTGGACCCGTTACTCCAGCACCCGCCCCACCTACGGCACCCTCGGCCTCCGCGCCCTCTTCCGCCCCGCCGTCGACGCCCTCGGAAGCCTTGGCCTCTCCACCCGCACCACCCCCGACTTCGCGGGCATCGACCGCGCCGACCTCGAAGCCCAGCTCCACCTCCTCCCTGGCCGTGGCCTCGCCCCCTGGATCACCCTCGGCGCCTTCACGAGCGTCCGCCCCGCCGGTTTCGATCGCCCCGCGTCCTTCGTACGGAGCGGCGCCAATGCCCAGCTCACCTTCTGGACCTGGCTCACCCGCGGCCATCGCCTCAGCGCAGGCGCCGAAGGACGCGTCCTCCTCGACGTCCCCCGCGAGGTCTCGCCCTGGCGACTCTCCGGAGGTATCTTCGTAGGATACGATCTCGCGGGTGGCCGCGGCCTCCGCGACCTGCCACCCCGCGACGCGCCGTTTCGTGCTCGGCTCGAGGAGGGCAGCGGCCGCGTCGACCGAAGACGGACCTCCTCCGACCCCACCTGGGGCACGCCTCCGTGAAGTACCCCCTCGCTCCCGCGCTCGCGAAACGCAAATCCCGCCATGCCGACGGGCGGGATGCCCTCGCGGTCGAGCTCTTCCAGAGCGTCACGCCCCTCATGGCCAAGCTGCGCGCCCCCACGGTCCTGCAGCTCGCCGCCAACATCGCCGCCGAGCTCGGCCCCGGCCCTCACCCCCCGGGCACCCTCATCGCTTCCCTCGTCCGCGCCGCCGACGTCGCCGTTGGCGAGCTCGACCGCCTCAATGGCGAGGCCGCCTCGCTCATGGTCACCTACCAGGGCGCCTCCAGCGACGAGGACAAACGCAAGATCCTCATCGACCACCTCCGCGCCTCGGCCAAGAGCCGCCTCGACGC
>JANMGF010000512.1:0-4321 GCA_031374535.1 Polyangium sp. (in: bacteria) | reverse complement strand
GCGCCTTCCGGAAGACCTCGATCGGCTCCTCCTTGAAGCGGTCGCGGATGACGTCGAACGCGCCGTAGAGGATGGCCTCCGCCGTCGCCTTCTTCCCGCTCAACATGAGCGAGTTGGTGAACTTGGCGACGAGCTTGTCCTTGAACTTGGGGTCCGGAATGATGCGGCGCTTCGGTACTTCGCGGCGGCGGGGCATGGGTGCTTCCTCTCAACCCTTCGGGCGCTTGACGCCGTACTTGGAACGCTTGCGGTTGCGGGTCGCCTTGTTGGTCGAACTCGGCCCCGCCGCGCCCGAGGCGTCGAGCGTCCCACGCACGACGTGGTAACGAACGCCCGGCAGATCCTTCACGCGGCCCCCGCGGATGAGCACGACGGAGTGCTCCTGCAGGTTGTGCCCCTCGCCCGGGATGTAGCTCGTGACCTCCATCTGATTGGTGAGGCGCACGCGACACACCTTGCGGAGGGCGGAGTTCGGCTTCTTCGGCGTCGTGGTGTACACGCGGACGCACACGCCACGCCGCTGCGGGCAGGACTTGAGCGCCGGAGAGGCCGTCTTGTAGCGAGCGGCTTCGCGGCCGTTTCGAATGAGCTGGCTGATGGTCGGCATGGTGGTTCGTCTACCCGGAATCGGGGGACGCGGAGGATACTCGGCGAAGGGGCCATGTCAAGCCGTCCGAGAACGGACTTGCCGCCCAGGTTGCTTTTCTTGCCCTGGATCCGAGGTTTTGCCCGATCGAACCCGCTTCGGTTAGCGTCGGATCGTGAGCAAAAAGTCCCGAGCCCAGCGCAAGGAGATCAGAGAGCGCACAACGCGCCCCCTTCCTGTCTCCGTCTCGAGGCCCGTGCCGGCCAAGCCGGCCGCCGTAGCCCCCACCGAAACGAAAACCACGGAGGCAGGAGGGACCGAGAGCGTACCCGCACACACCACGAAACGCCACCCCGCGAAAGCGGCCGCGACGAACGAACCGACCGGTGACGCAAGCAAGAAGGCTGCGCCCGAGACGAAAAGCCCGGAGAGCAAGGCAGAGAAGAAGAGCAGCAAGGCTCGTCCACGCGGGAGCGCAGCCGCAGCGGCCAAGGCGATCGTGCCCGAGGAACAACCGAGCACAGCCGCGATCGAGCCCGCGAAGAAGAAGGGGCCGAAGACGGAACACGCGATCCTGGTGTTCCTCGGCCTCGTCGCGATCGCCTTCGTGTTCGTCTACCTCACGCAAAAGTCTTTGTCCCCGACGGTTCAGCCGGACAAACCCACGGCGATCCCGCAAGAAACGCGAGGCGCGCCGAAGGTCGATCCGAAGGCCGAGACGAAGCCCGCGTCGATGCCGCTCGCGCCCGCAGCGATGCCCGCGCCCGCGCCCGCCAGGGGTGACGATCCCACGAAGGCGAGCGCAACCGTGAACGTGCAGGATCCGCCGAGCGCGAAGGAAACGCCTGCCGCGAAGGAGCCCGATCCGAAGCCCGCGGCGCCCGCCACGACCACGACGACGGAGCCCACGGCGAAGCCCAAAACAGCGCCGAAAGCCGTGACGCCGAAGCCCACGGCGCCGAAGGCCCCGAGCCGCGAAGCCGAGGATCCCTACGGCTGATCGAGGTCTGAAACGCGAGGCGCTTGACGCACGACGTGCATCGCGGTTTTCGTTATCGTAGAAGGGAGCGCGGCCACGAGGCCGCCCGTGCTCGGGCCCGAGCCCCCGCCGAAAGGACACCTCACGATGCCCACGTTGCCGGATCCGGAGCTTGATCGCGCGGCGCACGCCGCTCGCCGAGGGCGCGTTTCCCTCGGGTGTGCCGCCGCTGCGCTGGGTCTCTTCGTGCTATCGACGGGCCCCGCAGCACACGCGCAGGTGCCACCTCCGCCGCCCGATCCAAGCGCGGCCGCCCAGGCTCCCGCGGCGCAGCCCGCTGCACCTCCGCTCGCGCCTCCTCCGCCGGCGCCGTCCGCACCCGCAGGAGCCACGCCCGGCGCGCCACCGCCGAGCGGGACGGGAGGGATGGCGCCTCCGCCCGCGCCGCCGCCGCCCGCGGGGTACGGGTATCCGCCCGGATACGGCCCGCCTCCGCCCGGATACGGCCAGCAACCGCAAGGAGGCGGATACGGTCCGCAGCCGCAAGGATACGGCCCGCAGCCGCAAGGATACGGCCCGCCGCAGCAAGGATATCCGTACGGGTATCCGTACTACGGCCCCTACTACGGCGAACCGCAGCCGCCTCCGCCGCGTTACGAGCGCAAGAGCACGCCCATGATGGTCGGCGGCATCCTGCTCACGACGGCCGGCATCGTCGGCGTTCTCGCAGGCTCGGCGGTCGCGAGCACGGCATCCAACCAGATCCCGATCTACTGCGACTCGCAGTTCGGGCCCACGGTGTGCGAGACGCGCACGGACGAGACGCAACAAGCGGTCGGCTACGGCGTCCTGATCACGGGCCTCGTCGGGCTCGCCGTGGGCATCCCGCTGTGGGTAATCGGCGGCAAACGTGTGCCGGTAAAGGGCGACGAAACCACGCCCGCCGCCACGCCCCAGGCCCCACCGCCGCAAACGAGCCTGCGTGTCCTCGTGGGCCCCACCTCCGCATCGCTGCACGTGAGCTTCTGATCGCGGCGCGCCTCGCCGAGCAAAACGTCCCGAGGGGCGCCCTGCTCGAGCGACGCCGCATCAGTTGCAGACGCCGTTCCCGTCACACTGTCCGAGCAGGCCGCCTGCGCAGGGTGTGCCCGCCGGTGCAGGAGCCGTCGACGGCACGCCGCCGGAGCAAGCGGAGACCGTGCAGTCGCCGGGGGTAGGGTCGGGCGCAACGTCGGTGTCGTCCGCTTGATCCAGCGTGCCTCCCATGCCGTCGCACACGGTGATGCGACAGTCGGCCGGGACTTGCGTCGCGTCGGCGACGTCCGTCCCTGGCAAGGCCATCTGCATGCAGGCGCTCGCCATACATGCGCTCGGCTTGCACGTGGTGGATCCGCCGCACGCGGTGCCGTCGGGCTGGGGCGTGTGGAGGACGGCGCCGATCTCGCTGCACGACTCGACGTCGCAGTCGTTCGCGTCGGGTGATGGAATGTCCATGGGCGCGGGCACCGGGACGATGAGGCCGAACATGTCGCAAACAGCGCGAAGACAGTCGGTCGGATCGACGTTGGAGACCTGCTTGCCGACTTCGATCACGAGGCCGCACTCGGTCACCATGCTCATGGTGTTGCAGACCGGTTTGTCGCAGAGGCCGCCCGTCGGGCACTGCCCTTCGGTGTTGCAGCCGATGCACTTGCCGAGGAAACACGTGACCTGGTTGTTGCTGCCGCACGGAACCCCCTCCATCGCAGGATCGGGCGCGTGGCTCGGCGTGCCGTCGGTGCACGTATCCACGGTGCACGGGTTGTGATCGTCGGGTTTGTCCGCGTCGTCGAGGACGTCCTCGATCGTGCCGTCGGTCGCGCATTGCTTGCGACGACAGTCGCCGGGCACGAGGCCCACGAGGACGAGCTTGCCCGCGGGGGCCTGGGTCTCGACGCACGCGCCCTCGACACACGCGACGGTCTTGCAAGGGTCGCTCGCGCCGCACTGCGCGTCGCTCGTACACGCGGACGAACCCGAGCCGCCGCCGGACGACGTGGAGGTTTTTCCGCCATCGCCGCCCCCACACGCAGCGACGAACACGAGACCAGCGAGACCGAGCCCGAAGAGGCGATCGAAGCGAAGCATGGAGCGATCGTGTCCGCGGGCGGCGATCGCTGTCAACTCGCGGCGCTCAAGGCGTCGTACGAGCGAGGCAGGAAAGCACGTACGGGCCACACGAGGTCTCGACGCACGCGTCACATGCCGCCACCTCGGTCGAGGTGTTGCCACACGCAGGCGTGAGCGAGCAGCTCGGGTGACACACACTCATGGGGTCGCAGCGGCACTCCGCGAGCAACGCGTAAACGTCCACCGAGCTCGTACAGACGGCGGTAGCAGCAGGCTTCGCCACACTCGCACCCGCGAGGTTGGCGCACGGGATACACGGCCCGCCTCCGCCTGCGCCACCTGCGCCGCCTGCGCCGCCCGCTCCCCCACCACCGCCCTCTCCCCCACTGCCGCCGCCGCCATCACCGGCGCAACCTTCTGCGCTCGGATCCGCGTCGCAGAGCGTGGTCCAGTCGGTCGAATGGAAGAGGTCACTACCGCAGGCGATCGACGCGAGCGCGAAGCAGGACGGCAGGAGACCTGCGAGCCGGAGCCAACTCGAACGAGCACGCATCGCGAAGAAGAGCATCCGTGATCCAGCGCCGGATCGAAAGGCCGAAGATCGGCGCGTCACGCGTCGAAGGCGTCTCGAAGCTGCTCTCCCGCGA
>JANMGF010000475.1:0-2010 GCA_031374535.1 Polyangium sp. (in: bacteria) | reverse complement strand
GAGGGCAAGAAGGGCGGCGGAACGCGTGGGTCGAAGCTCTGATGAAGCCAGTCGAGCGCGGGCACTGGCACGCCGAGGGTGCAGTCGACGTCCCAGATCTCGAGGGGATCCCAGGCGAGCAGGACGACGTGGTAATCCCAGACGATGGGTTTGCCCCGGCCCGCGCGGGGGTTCGGGGGCGTAGCTCGGCTTGTCCGAGCGGAGCCCTCGAGCGCAGACTGACACCACATCGGGCAAGCATGTTCGGCGTTCGAGACGAAGATCACGTCCCGCTTTCTTTGCGCGAGCGTGGGCTCCTGGCAGAGGTGCCAGACGTTTTCCTCGCAATAAAATGCTTGGCGAAGCAGGCGTGGTCCGGGCATGGCAAGGATCTCGAGACAATCATCGTAACCCGGGAGGGCCCTCGGGATCCAGGGCTCTTCCGGTGCCGCGTGGGCTCGTGCTAGCGTGGCGCGCGATGCCCGCCCCGCCGCCCCTGCCGCTGCCGATTGCGGCGCTCGTTCGACGCGCGCGCAACGCCACGGATCCGACACGGAAGCACCTCGCCTCGTATTACGCGTGGGAGGCGAGCATCCGCCTCACCGTCGCGGCCGAGCCGCCCGCGGACGTGACCGGGCTCGGCATGCCCTCGACGGGGCACTGGGTGCGGGCGATGCCTGCGCGGCCTCGGAGCCTGACGGACCCGGCGTTGCTCGCGCTCCACGCCCTCCTGGCCGAGGTCGGGACGGATCAAAAGCAGGCGCCGAAATCGACGAACGCGCAGAAGTTGCTCATGCTCCTGCCGGCGTACCGGAACAAGGTCATCGGGCACGGCTCGACGCGTAATGACGCGTTCAATCAGGAGGCGGCGCGTGTCTTCCTCGAAGCCATCGAGCCCGCGTGGCGCGCCGGGGTGTTTTTCCCGGAAGGCAGCGTGCTCGTTTGCGTGGAGAAGGTGGAGATCGGCGCGGACGGCGATCGAAAGGCGCGGATCGTGCGTCTCGAGGGCCTCGCTTCCGAGCGCGAGGCCGAGGCCCAGACGGCCGAGGACGTGCTGCCGGGGCGGGTGTATCTGCGGAAGGACGGCCATTTCGCGTCGCTCCACCCGTGGGTCCTCTTCGAGGGCGGCGAGGATCGGGAGCGCGCGCTTTTCTTCAATGGGTATCGTAGCTCGGCGGAGTACCTCGATTACGCGAGCGGCGACGTCGTGAAGAGCAAGGTCCTCGCGGCCCCGTTTCCTTCGCTCGACGCGGACGTCGCCGCGCTCGTCGGCGGGGAGGGCCGCCCGTCCACGCCCGGGTCTCGCAAGGTCGCGGCGGCAAACGAGGCGGTCGCAGGTCAGGACAAACCGGTTCCGGAACGAAAGACCTCTCGTCCGGCGTGGCTTTTCACGGCGCTCGGGGCCTTGCTTTTGTCGGCGGCCGGGGCCGGGGTTTGGCTCGGTACGAAGGGGTCTTCGGGGACGAACCCGCCGGCGGCGAGCGCGTCCGCGTCCTCGTCCGTTTCGGAGGGCGAGCTCGACATTCCGATCGTTTCGCAGAATCCGGCGGTCCAGGCCGAGTTTCGGCGGGGGATCGAGGACCTCCTCCGTGCGGACGTGTACGCGGCCGAGACGGCGCTCCTCTCCGTGCGGGACAAGGCGCCGCGTGATCCCTGGCCACACGTGGCGCTCGCCGTGGTCGCCGGGCTACAGAACCATTTCGAGGACGCGACGCGATCGCGCGGGGAAGCCGCGGCGCTGGTGGAGGGGACGACGGGCCGCGACGCCGAGCTCATCGCGATCATCGCCATGTCGTCGACCCAGCAGGCCAAGAAAGGGCTGGCGGCGTGGGAGACGTTCCAGGCCAAGAACCCCAGGTTTTTCCTGGCACATCTGCTCGTCGCTTATAATTACATGTACCAGGGGACGGTGTCGGAAGGCATCGCGCGGTACGAAGCGGCGCGCGCGATCGATGGCCGGCACGCGCTCACCCATGTGCTCGCATCCATCCTCTGCATGGACTCGGCAAAACTTCCCGAGGCCCTCGCGGC
>JANMGF010000459.1:0-3314 GCA_031374535.1 Polyangium sp. (in: bacteria) | reverse complement strand
GTCCGGGCCAAGCAGATCGCGCTCGGAAGCGGCGCCCGGGATCTCGGCGAGGCCCCGGCGCGCCACTGGCTTTCGCATCGATATAGCGTGAGTTACCGGCAATCACCGGTCTTCATGGCCGGGGCCTTCAGCGACACGATGGAGGTCGCGGCGCCGTGGTCGCGCCTCGGGGAGCTTTACCGCGCGGTGCGCGAGGCGCTCGGCAAAAACGTGTTTGTCATGGCGCACCTTTCGCACGCCTATCCCGACGGCTGTAGCATTTACTTCACGTTCGCCGGCAGCGCACCGACGCCCTCGGCGATGGAAGTCGTCTACGATTGGACCTGGCGCACCGCGCTCGACGCGGCGATCGGCGCGGGTGGCACGCTCTCGCATCACCACGGCGTGGGTCGCAGCAAGGCGCCGCGGCTCGGGGCCGAGCTCGGGCGCGGCGTCGACGTCGTGCATGCATTGCGGCACGTCCTCGATCCACGCGGCGTCATGAACCCCGGGAACCTCTTGCCCCGGGATCCGCCCGAGCGCCGTCCCGTCCCGCCGCCCCCTGCGAGCCCCACGCTCGATCGCGCTTCGCTCCTCGTGCACGCGAGTGGCGAGGCCACGCTCGCCGACGTGGAGGCCTTTCTCGCGCGGTCGGGCCTCACGCTCGCGCTCGCGGAAGCTGCGCCCGACCTCGCCGCCACGACCGTGGATGCCTGGATCGCTTCCGGCGCCCCGGGTGCGCCTGATCCGTGGCTCGATCCGGCCGATCACCTTGTGGCAGGGTTCACCGCGCGCCTCCGCTCCGGCGTTGAGTTCGAGGTCCGCCCGTCCCCGCGCCGCGCCGTCGGCCCCGACCTTTTTGCGCTCTTCTTCGGCATGAAGGGCCGCGCCGGCGTGATCCGCTCGGCCCATTTGCGAGCGTTCTCCAAGGACACGAACACCCGCCCGCGCCCCCTCGAAGCGCGCCTCGAGCGTAATCCCCCGCTCAGCGAGGATGAAGCGGCCTGGATCGAGAAATTGGCCGAGGCCGCCTCACGCGTCGCCTGAGCGTCGGCGGATTCGAATCAGTCGCCGACCTGGACCCGGTACACGAAATCGTATTCGACGGTCCCCATCGGCGTATCCCGGAACCCGAGATCCATTTCCCCGTGGGCGCCCTTGTACGCGCCGGTGCCGCCCGTGATCGCCAGGGTCGATTCCTTGGCGTCGAAGAACGGACCGGCCACCGTGATCTGACCGTCCGAAAGGAATGCCGTCCACGTGCATTCGAAGGATTTGCCCACATCGACCCGCAGGCAATACCCCTGATCGGTCCCGACCTGCGTCGTGTTCTCTTTGTTGTAGAGCTGATTCGCGAACGTGAGGACGTCGCCCGCGGAGTCACCCATGGGCGGGTGGTCCGTCAAAGCCTCGTTCACGACGTGCTCGACGAGCTCGATCGTGCGCACGACGGGCGTTTCGTCCGCCGGCTGTCCCGTGGCTTCGTCGCCGCACCCCACGAGGACCGCGGACAAACCCAAGAAAAGCGCAACCATGGCCAAGGGCCGCATGCGTTACCTCCGCTCGATCTCGATTCGAATGGGCTCAGCCCGGCGGCCAGGCGAGTGGACGTCCGCCGAGCACGTGCACGTGGAGGTGCAGCACGGTTTGCCCCGCGTGCTGGCCGTGATTGACGACCACGCGGAACCCCGACTGCATGAGCCCCGCGTCCTCGGCCACGCGCCGCGCGGCCACGAGGAGCTTCCCGAGCACGAGCGCATGCTCCTCGGTCACGTCCCCGACCCCCACGATGTGCTGCTTGGGGATCACGAGGACGTGGATCGGCGCGACGGGGTTGATGTCGTGGAACGCGACGAGATCGTCGTCCTCGAACACGATCCTCGCCGGGATCTCTTTCTTCACGACCTTGCAGAAGATGCACATCACGTCCTCCCCGGATGCACGAAGCTAGCTTTATCGCTCGGGCGCACCCTCGGGTAAAGAAGAAATACCCGCAGGCGTGGAGGCGGGCGGGCCGGCATCCGAAACGTCGTCGGGTTCGTCGAAGTCGTCCGGCTCGTCTGTCTCGTCCGTCTCGTCCGTCTCGTCCGTCTCGTCGGATCCGAGGGGAGCGTTTGCCGTCAGCGCCGCGAGATCGGGCGCGAGCCTGCGCAGCGCCGCCTCGATGCGGATCCGCACCGGATCGTCCTCGCCGAGGGGCGCGACCGTCCACGCTTCGCCCTCGCAACCGCCGCGCCGCGCGAGGGAAAACCGCACGATCGCGAGCTCGAGCTCCGAGAGGATCGTCGTGCGACGCAGGTTCACCGAGGGGACGACGTACGTGAGCGTCGCGCGTCCGTCCTCGCGTTCGTCGATCGAGACGATGCGGCCGCGGCGCGCGGGGTTGCCTTGCGTGACATCCCCGATGACGCTGCGCAGGAGCTGCGCGCGGCGGCGCATGCGGGCTGCTTCGGGATCGGTGTAGAGCGCGAAGAAGCGGTTGCGCGCGTACGTCCCCGGGACGAGCACGAGGGCGACGAGCAACGCCTCGGGGTCGGGCCGCGCGATCATTCGCTCGCCAGCTGGCGCGCCTCCGAGCCGCCCTGCTTGAGCAGCTCGGCCTGCCGGTGCGTGCGCAGCGCGGAGATCAGCTCCTCGAGGTCACCATCCATGACCCGCTCGAGCTTGTGCAGCGTGAGGCCGATGCGGTGATCGGTGATTCGGTTCTGCGGATAGTTGTAGGTGCGGATCTTCTGCGATCGTTCGGCCGATCCGACCATCGTGCGGCGCTCTGCGCTCTGCGCGTCGTCCTGGCGCTTGCGTTCGATGTCGAGCAGGCGGCTCTTCAGCACCTTGAGCGCCTTCGCTTTGTTCTTCAGCTGCGAGCGTTCGTCCTGGCACTTGACGATGAGGCCCGTCGGGATGTGGCGGATCTGCACGGCGCTGTTCGTCGTGTTCACGCCCTGACCGCCGGGGCCGCCGGAGGCCGCGATCGAGATGTCGAGCTCCTTGTCGTCGATCTGCACCTCGACGTCGTCGGCCTCGGGCAAGACCGCGACCGTCGCGGTGGACGTGTGGATGCGGCCCTGCGCCTCGGTCGCGGGCACGCGCTGCACCCGGTGAACGCCGCCCTCGTAGCGGAGGTGCGAGAACACGCTCTTCCCCGTCACGAGCATGATCACCTCCTTGTAGCCGCCGGCCGAGGCCTCGCTCGTGCTGAGGATCTCGACCTTCCACCCCTTGGTGTCGGCGTAGCGCGTCAGCATGCGGAACAGATCGGCCGCGAACAGCGCCGCTTCTTCGCCGCCCTCACCGCTCCGGATCTCGACGATGGTGTTCTTCTCGTCGTTGGGATC
>JANMGF010000419.1:0-7719 GCA_031374535.1 Polyangium sp. (in: bacteria) | reverse complement strand
GCCGATGTCGGCCGAAGGCTGGGAGACCTTCCTCGCCGAGCACCCGCCGTTCGCGAGTCCCCAGGCCCGCGGCATCGACGGCTAGGGGGAGCCCGAGGTCGACCGGCTCGCGGATCTGGGCACGTCGCCCGACGTCGATTTCGTTTGCCTGGCGGCCTGTCAGGACAAGGAGACGGCGAAGGAGCTCACCGACGAGACGGTGGCCGAGGACGGGACGCGGGTGAGCATCACCCATGGCGCCCTCACGGGTGGCCTCCTCGCGGCGCTTTCGAAAGTTCCGGCCGAACACATCGCGCGCCTGCGCTGGATGGACTTCTTCGATGAGCTGAGCCTCACGGTATCCAGGCGCGTCGCGGCGAAGGGGTATACCTCGCAGCGGCCGGCGCTCGAAGGGAACCCGGCGCAGCCGGTCTTCGGCGGAACGTGGAAGCCCTTCGCGCCCGGCTTCACCGTGCGGCAAGTCGGCCCCGTGATCACCGTCGAAGGTGGCACGATCCACGGGCTCGATGTGGGCGCGGAGATCGACATCTACCCCTATGACACGACCGATTTCGAGGCGGCTGCCGAGCCCCCGGCGCGCGCCGTCATCGACGCGGCCGGGCTCTCCACCAGCACCGCGAAGCTCGTTCATGCCTCTCCAGCATCAGCGCCGGCCCCGCGGATGCGCGCGCGGCTCGTCAAGCCGAGCCCAAATGCAGAGCCGATGCGGGTGCGCGTCCGCGACGTGCCGCCGGAGGTAATGGATGCGGCCGGGCTCGACAAGGAGGCGGCGGGGTTCGTCACGCTCGTCGCGCCGGGCCTGCCGGCGCACGTCGAGGTGCGCCCGTTCGCAGGGGAGATCCCCGCGGCCGCCTGGGGCACCGAGTCCGCGGGGGAGATCCGCCGCGATCGCCTGTACTTCCAGGGCGCGCGCGATGGATGGGCGCTCGTCCGCTCCGACGTGAGCGGCGTTCCCGGGCTCTTGCCGGACGGCTTCGAGGCGACGCCGGACGATATCCTCGCCTATCTGCCCGGCGCGGGCTCGCAGATCGAGGTGTTCTCGCCCGTGGAGAGGCACCAATCACCGGCATCGATCGGTACGGGAAGAACATTCCCGCGCTCGAAAGCGCCGTGAACGACGCCAGGGCCGTGGCCCGCGTCCTCGCGGACCTGCACGGCTACGAGATCGAGCTCCACCTTGATGAGCAGGCGACGCTGGAGAACCTCCGCGCCCTCTTCCGCGGGCTTCCCGAGAGGATCCGCGAGGACGAACGGCTGATCGTCTACTTCGCCGGCCATGGCATCGCCGAGAGCGGCGACGCCCCTGACGGCGGGCCCAGAGGTTATTTCATCCCCCAGGACGCGGATCGCGACCACGTCGACACCTTCCTCCCCATGGCCGAGGTCCAGGACGCGCTCGACCAGATCAAGTGCAAACACCTCCTCGTCCTCCTCGACTGCTGCTTCGCCGGCGCCTTCAAGTGGTCGAAGACCCGCGCCGTCATGGGACGGCCCATGAAGCTCTACAAGGAGCGCTACCTGCCAACCCTTATCGAGGGTTACAGCCGTACGACCAAAAACATGGAGCCCTCTTTTTCGGCCGCGAGGAGCTGACGAAGCAGCTCGCCGAGGCGGTGGTGAGCCGTTCCTTGACCATCGTCGTGGGCGCCTCGGGGAGCGGAAAGTCGTCGCTCGTCAAGGCGGGGCTTTCGCATCACCTGGAGCAGACGACGCGATGGACGATCCTGCCGCCCGTGCGGCCGGGGAGGTCGCCCATGCGCGCGCTGCAAGCCGCGGCGCGGGCGATGGAGGCGTCGTCCACCGAGGACAGCGGGCCACCGTCCGGCGCCAGCGTGGTGCCCGGGAGCCTCACGCTCGCCGAGGCGGCGCGCCGGCTCAAGATTCGAGAACCCGAGAAGGAGGTGCTCTTCATTGTCGACCAGATGGAGGAGCTCGTCACGATGGCCTCGGGTGGCGAACCGCAAAAACGCTTCTTTGCGGCGCTCGATGACGCGCGCGCGGCGGGGCTCCGGTTGGTCTACACGTTGCGGAGCGATTTCGAGCCCCATTTCTTCGACGTCTTGAGGGACAACCCCGCGGCGCGTTTTCCCGTGCGGCCCATGAACCGGGCCGAGCTGCGCGAGGTGATCGAAGGGCCGGCCCGCGATCGCGTGCTCGATTTCGACCCGCCCTCGCTGGTGGACGAGCTGATCGACGAGGTGCTCGACAGCCCGGGCGCGCTCCCGCTTTTGTCGTTCACGCTGAGCGAGCTTTATCGGGACCGGGTGGCGCGCGACGCCGTGGAGGACCGCTCGCTCACGAAGACCGCCTACGAGGCGCTGGGGGGCGTGACCGGCGCCCTCGGAACGCGCGCGGACACGATTTACGACAGCCAGCCCGACAAGGCGTCGAAGGAGACGATGGATCGCGTGCTGCTGCGGCTCGTGTCGCTCGAGGGCGGCGAGGCGGCCAAGCGCCGGCTGCCGAGGCGCGAGCTCGTCTCGACCGACCCGGACGAGACCACCCGCGCCGCTCGGATCGTCCAGGCGCTCTCGGAGGCGCGCCTGGTCATCGAGGGCCGGGAGGAGCACGGCGGCGCGCCCGCGGGCCAGGAGGACGCCGGGGTTTACGTGGAGGCGGCGCACGACAAGCTGGTGACGGGGTGGAAGCGGCTCTGGGAGATCTTGGGTGAGCACCGGGAGGATCTGCCGCTCCTGCGCTCGTGCACGACGGCGGCCGAGGAATGGGAAGCGAACGGTCGCGACGCCGATCGCCTGTGGAACGCGGATCCCCGGCTGCCGCAGCTCCAGGCCCTCCAGAAGAGAGACCCGCTCCGGTTCAACGCGCAGGAGACGCGGTTTCTGGAGCAGAGCCTGGGACGCAAGCGGAGGCGATTGCTCGGGGCGGTCGTGATCCTCGCGGTGGTCATCGCGGGCCTGTCGGCGACGTCGCTCATCGCGGTGGTTGCCCGGAGGACCGCGATCGAGGAGCGGAACCTGGCCAGGGAGGAGAAGCTCCACGCCGAGGCGTCCGAGGCGAGCGCCAAGGAGGCGAGCCGACGCACCGTTCACAACCGGCTCATCGCCGAAGCCGGGCGCCTCGACAAGGACGTCACCCAGGAGCAGGCGTTGCTCCTTTCCGTCGAGGCGGCGATGCGCGGCGAGGAGTTCGCCACGGACGCCGCCATGCGCGCGGTGCAGGACCGGAGTGCGAAGACGGTGAGGATCCTTCGCGACGCAAGCGGCCTGAGGGCCTCGAACCTCGCCTGGGCGCAAGCGTCCTCCGGACGCCCGCCGATCATCGCGGCCGGGGTGGGGTCATCGCTTGTGTTGTGGAACCCCGACACGGGCGCCGAGCTCTCCCGGATCCAGCAGCACAACGAAATCGAAGGGGTGATGTTCAGCCCCTCCGCGGAGCGGATCCTCATCCATACCGGATGGTGGCATGAATGGGTCGTCTTCGGCGCGGCGGGGGACGCGTGGAAGGAGCAGGGCTCCGGTATTTTATCGGGGAAGATACAGGACATCGAGTGGAGCCCGGACAGCAAGCTCGCGCTGGTCGTCGATACAAAGGAGGCGATCGTCTGGAGCGCAGGGCGCGCGGACGTGGCGCGAATCCAGGTGAGCAATTTCGAGATCACGGAGGGACATTTCTTGCCGGGCGGCAAAGAGGTGTTGCTCTGTGGCACCTCCAAGGAGGACCACCTCGGCCATGTGGCGATTTACAAAATCGCTGTGTCCGAGCGCGAGCGCGGGCGACCTGCTCGGGTGCTCGTGAACTTCGCCGACCCGATTGACCATTGCGCGGTGAGCCCCGACGGGAAATGGTACGCGGTATCGACGCGAGCGGGATCGTTTCTCTGGGACGGCGATCGGAGCCCCCCCCGCTCGTTGCTGGGCGGAGTAGGAGCGGTGCTGCGCTTCGACCATAAGAGCAAGTACCTCGCGGCCGGCACGGCCATGGGCGAGGTAGCGCTTTGGAGTGTCCGTATCGAGAGCGATTCGACCAGGCTCGAAGGGCACACGGCCGGCGTGAACAGCGTCCAGTGGAGCCACGATGACGAGGAGCTCCTCACCAGCAGCGCGGACCGCACGGCGATCCTCTGGAACACGCGTTGGAGCACCAAGGTGGCCACGCTCTCCGGTCACGACAAACCCATCACGGACGCCTCCTGGGATCCGACCGACAACCCGCGGGTGGCCACCGCCAGCGAGGACGGCACCGTGCGCGTCTTCGCGTACGGACTGTCGGACTTGCCGGTGTTCCAGAACGTCGAGGACGCGACCTATGACCCCTCGGGCCAGCATCTCGCGGTCGCCGACAGGAGTGGCGTCGTCACCCTCCGCTCGACCGCGACCAGCAAAGAAGTGGGGCGTTTCGGGGGCGAATCGGACGTCATACGCGCTGTGCGCTACTGCCCTGGCGGCGAGATCCTCGTGACGCGCGACGAAAAGGGCCGGGTGACGTTGTGGGCCGCGGGCTCCGGCGAGCGATTGCGGGATCTCGAAGGGAAAGCCGATCTCGACGCCACGCCGAGCTGCAGCCTCGACGGGCGATTCATCGCCGCCTACGACAAGCACAAAGCGGTCCTCTGGGACGTGACGAGCGGCGCTCGCACGGAGGAGAGCTACGGCAAGGACCTCAAAGATCCGATCTGGCACCCGAGAAAAAACGTGGTCGCCATGAGGGTCTGGGCGACGCGCGATCAAGTGCGGCTGTTCGGCCCCGAGCTCGCCGCGGGCCCTCGGTTGCTCGCAGGCAACGTGGACGGCGTCTACGACGTCGCCTGGAGCCACGACGGTGCGCGCCTCGTCAGCGGCGACAATGGAAAACACGGTGGCAAAAATGGGTGGCTCCACCTGTACGAGAATGTGCTCGAGAGAACCAGCCGAAAGGACGATGAGCCGACCGAGGACATCGAGCAGAAGGGCAACGACAAGACCTATTCTCTCGCGTGGAGCCCCGACGACGCGTACCTCGTCGCCGGCGGTCAGGACGCCGGTCGCGTCTTCGAGACCAAAACCTGGACCGTGAAGAGCACGCTGGCCGCACCCGAGCTTACCAAGGTCGTGTGGACACCGTTACGCGTAAAGAGTGGGAGGGTTACCTCGGCAGCGAAGAGCCGTACCGCGCCACTTGCGAGAATTTGCCGATCGAGCCGGAGCTTGCGGATTCACAGCCCAAGGAGTGACGGGGTGGGAGCGTGGCGGCCCATCGCGCCGAGCCAAACTCCCGCCCCGGGAGGAAACTCTGATCAGATATTGGTGCTGTTCGGCACGTTGTTCGGGTGCAGGAACGGATACTCGAGGAGCGCCCGCGGGTAACTCGCGTTCCGCTCGTCGACGCTCTTCGCGCAGCCCTCGAGGGCGCGCTGGAAGTTCTCGACCGCGTTTTTGGCGCTCCTGTTGAGCTTGCTCGTGAAGGAGTCGTCGTACTTGCCGATCCGCCCGAACACGTCCTGGGTGAGCGTGTTGATGATGTCGCCCTGCAAGACGGCTTGATCGATCGGGGGCAATGCCGCCATGATCGTCCCCTCCGTCGCGTAGGCCGCGCCGGGCGCGTTGGGGATGACGGCGAAGTGTTGCCACTGGGAGTAGTTGATGCTGCCGTGCCCGGGACCCGCCTGCCATACGAGCCGCGCCACCACCTCCGCGAGGTCCGCTTTGGTCGTCACGCTCGTCGGGAAGCCCTTGCTGGCGAGGTTCCCCTTCTGGGGGTCGATGAGCTCACCCACCCAGGCCTCCAGCGCGGGGTCGCCGGCGACATCGGAGGCCTGCGCGTAATAGGCATTCACGTATTCGGCGGCGAACGCCTTGATGGCCCCCCAGAGCGGCAGCCCGTCGTCGCGATACGGGTACACGGGCAGGGCCTGCGTGTCCGTGGTGCCTTGTTTGGCCAGGTAGGTGTCGAGGTTCCAGTGGTCCCAGCTCCAGACCTTCGTGTAGTAATCGCCGACGATGCGCAGGCTGCCGGTCTTCAGGTCGCCGGCCATCATCTTGTCGACGTATCCGCCCGGGTTGACGAGCGCCATTCGACCGAGCGCATTGTTGTAGAGGAGCACCCAGTAGATCTGGAGAAAGAGGGCGCCGATGGGGTGCCCGGTGGGCAGGTTGCGGCGCGTCGCGATGATGAACGCCTCCTGCGCGAAGTGGGCCTCGCAGAGGTGCGTGCCCATTTCGTGGTAGTTGAAGTCCGCGACCGCGAAGAGGAGCTTCGCGAGGTCCCAGTCGGCCTCCCCGGGCGTCCGGATCCGCCCAGGGGTCTGGCCGAGCTGGATCGCCACCGGCAGGAGCTGCTGGCTGCCCGCGTCCGACCAGAACACGCCAATGGCGGCGGGCATGTGCCGACCCTCCTGCAGCGGGAGGTTGTCGAGGAGCCAGTAATCACAATAGTAAAGCCGATTCTTTTCGATCTCGGAGCGGAGGGTGGCGCCTGGCCCCGCGATGGCCGCGATGTGGGCATCGGTGAGGGGCATCTTCGCCAGGAGCGCCGTGAGCCGGTCGCTCGTGAGCGCCATCAGGACGCGCGGGTTGGTCCCGGCGAGCCGCTGCCATCCGAAGATCGAATCACTTGTGTAGATCTCGTTCAGGTTGCCGAAGCCCATGACCTTCCTTCCCACGAGGAAGATGCTCTGCGAGTCCTTCAGGAATGCCTCGTACTGGGCATGGTAATCCGCGGGCGTCTGCAAGGGCTTGTTGGCCTTGAGCAGGGACGCGCGGACACCGGCGCTGGACGCCACGAACGCGCCTCGGGGCACGATGTACGAGAAGAGCGGCGGCCGCTCCTGGCTGGGGACCCCGGTTATGGGGTCGTAGCTGAAGAGACCCCGGGTGCCAGCCTCGGACTCCGTCTGGAAGAGCTCATGCCCTTGCAGGTACTTCTCGGGGTTCAAGCGGGCGTCCTCGCCGTGCTCCGCGGCGACGGCCTCCAGCGCGTCGTATTGCTCGGGGGTGAGCAGCGTGTGCGCGTATTCCATGGGCTTGTCGCTCGTCTCTTCCGAGGCGTCGAGCGATCGCTGGCCATCCCCCTGCTTCGCATTGAAGAGCGTCGGGATGGGATAAATATAGTTCTGATACCACTTATAATGCTCGCGATCGACGCCGCTGGCAAGCTCGGCGTTATCCTCCTTGGTAGCGATGAAGAACATGTTCGAGTCCGTCATTGTCATCCTCCTGCTCGGTGAACCGGGACGAAGTCCTGGTGAATGTTCCTACACGAATACTTCTGTGCCATTGTCGTCTTTCGTCTTCCCGTTTTTCTCGAGCAACCGACGAATGCTCCCGGGGACCGTGTGCGTGGCGTGGAACAGCACCGCGGTGCCGTCCATGGTCAGCGTTCCGCTTTCTGTATGAAGGCATGACGTCGTGCCGGGCTCCATGCCGAAAATCGCGTCGACGAGTGTATATCCCGTCTGGCTCCGGCGTAAAAGCGAGACGGACGCGGCGTCCCCGAAGATGAGGGCCGTCCCCTTGTCGTTCGGATCGACCACCTTCGAATATGGATCACACGTGAAGACGAGCGCGTTGTCTTGCCCGAGGCGCTCCATGAGTGCGGTGACGAGCGCGATCGCGTGCACATACCCCGCGCAGCCCTGCGAGATGTCGAAGGTCATGCACCGGCTCGACAACCCCAGCTTCTGGTGGACGATCGCCGCCGTATGGGGGATGTTCCGATCCGGGTTCTGGGTCACGACAACGCAAATCTCGATGTCCGAGAGCGAAATGTCGGCGCGGCCCGCGA
>JANMGF010000350.1:0-1715 GCA_031374535.1 Polyangium sp. (in: bacteria) | reverse complement strand
CCAGATCGAATACCTCGTCGGGCCCGGGGCCCGCGTGGACATCCTCGCCCAGTTCGACCAGGGCACCTACCAGATGGTGACCCTCGGCTACGATCTCGGCTTTGCTTGCTCCACGCCGCAGGTCCTCGCGACGATCATCGTCGAGGGAGAGCCGGACACGAGCATCCAGATCCCGACGTCGATGAAGACGCCCGCGCTTTACCCCTCCTTCGACGACCCGATGAAGCCCGAGAACCAGATCACGAACACGCGGACGCTCGAGTTCAAGGTCGCCGTCGATCCGGGCGCCAACAGCACCGCGGGGTACCATTTCACGATCGACGGCAACGAGTTCTGCGAGGGCCGCGTCGACCAGTGCGTCGCGCTCGGCGCCGTGGAGGAGTGGACGATCAACAACGTCCAGGAAGAGGCATCGCTCCACCCCTTCCACATTCACGTCAACTCCTTCCTCGTGACGTCCATCAACGGAAAGGCGCCCGCGCACCCCATGTGGCGCGACACGATCTTCCTGCCCAAGGACGGCTACGACATGAACGGGTTCGCCGGGACGTTGACCTTCCGGTCGCGGTTCCTCCATTACACGGGGTCGTACGTCCTGCATTGCCACATGTTGCAGCACGAGGACATTGGCATGATGCAGATCGTCCAGGTGGAGCCGGACGCGGTGTGCACGCCGCCGGTGGACATGATGTGCCCCGCTCCGCCTCCTTGAGCTTCCCTCGAGCCGCCCCGGGGGGTGAGGGCTTGCCCCCCCGCTGGCCCCTCGGTACGGTCGACCCCCATGACGACCCCCGCCCCTGCCGTGCGCCCTACCCAGCAGAGCACCGTCGCGGTCCCCGTCCAGGCGGCCCCCCCGTCCGGCCGACTCGCCGTGCTCTCCGCGGCGGCCATGGGCGCCCTCGCGATCCCGCTCCCGATCGTCCCCGACCGCCTCGTCGCGCGCCTTCGCGGCGCCCTCGCCCATGACACCGCCACCCGCCACGGCGTCAGCCTCACCTCCGACGCCCGCAAGATCCTCGCCGACGTCGACAGCGAGCACAACGGCAGCCGCGCCCTCGCCCGCAAGGCTGCCGAGCTCATTGGTTTCGCCATCCTGAAGCGGAGCCTCGGCCCCTTCGGCGCCCTCACCACCGTCGCCCGCGCGCTCGAGGTCTACGCCTTCGGCCACCTCTTCGACCGCTACCTCGTCCGCGCCCGCCGCTCCGGCGCCGTCCGGATCCACGCCGACGAGGCGCGCAAGATCCGCGAGACCCTCGACCGCGCCTTCGTCTACGCCTTCTCCCCGATGCTCCGGCCGACCTCCATCACCGAGCCGAACGGTGTCGAGGACCTGCGTGACGAGTTCACCCGCTGGATCGACACCGCCATCCTCATGGGCGCGTCTCTCCCGAGTTACGTCGAGCGCCGCCTGGAGTCCGCCTTCGACGAAGTCATGAGCCAGCGTGATGCCTGAACGCGCCTCCCTGGACCCTGCCGCCCCGCGCAGCGTCCTCTCCAAGACGCGCCGCGCGATCCTCAAGATCGGATCGAAGAGCCTCACCGGCGACGCCTGGGACCGCCTCGCCGAGGACGTCTCCGCTTTCCGCGGCCATCGTGCGGGCCGCGGCGCCCCGCGGAGCGTCGTCATCGTCTCCAGCGGCGCCATCGCCCATGGCATCCAGAAGCTCGGCTTGAAGACCCGCCCCAAGGACATCGCGTGGCTTCAGGCCGCTGCC
>JANMGF010000332.1:0-2589 GCA_031374535.1 Polyangium sp. (in: bacteria) | reverse complement strand
ACGACGACGGCCAGGCCAACCCCAGGAGGACCGTACAACCCCCGACGCCGAGCCCTCTGCCGCCGTGGCCTACTGTCGTAGGTGACTTCACGTTCCAGGACCCTCGACCAGAAATGTGGGACGGACGTGTCGATTTTTTCGTGATGGAGGGCCTCTTGTGCCCTTTACCTTTGTGGGACCAGTCAACGTGAGCATGGACGGCGCGCCGCGCCGAACCTCGGCCCAGGGGTATCCCGAATGACACGCCATTTCGACGACTGCGCGAACGAGCTCCGGGTCTCCCGCGGGGCTCTGCTCCGGTACCAGACGGGCATGGCGGCGGTCGTTCGGTCGATGGGAGTGGATGCGGCGCATGTCGTGGATGTCGTCCATGATGCATTCGTGCTTGCGTGTGGCAAGCCCGAAATGGAGAGGCCGGATCCCGTAAATGAAAATGCGTTCGGTGCATGGCTGTGCACGCTCGCGAAATATGCGGCCATGACGACCCGACGGGATGCTTTTCGCTCGCGCGAAATGCCTGCGCCCGCAGAGGAGATCGAGCTCGTTGCCGAAGAGAAGGACGTCTATCTCGGGCCGTTCGAGGACAAGGTGGTCGCGTCCACCATATTCGCGCGATTGAGCCGGGACGACGGCTCCTTGCTCCACCAGCATTTTTACGAGGACAAGGACATCAAGGAGCTCGCCGAGGAGCACGGCATCGCGTGGAGCACGATGCGTTCGCGCGTGGATTGCGTGCTCGACCGGGCGCGTATCGCCGTGAGCGACGCGGCGCCGCGCCCGGGGCGTCGTCGGCGGGTCTGGGCCATGCCGCTTGTGGTGCTTGGCCTCGTCGCCCGCGAGGCGCGGGCATACGTGGGCTCGCTGTGGGCGCGATTCTTCGGCGCGGTTCACCGTGGGCCTACACGCCTGATCGGTTGCGCTGCCACGACCGCGGCCATCCTCGCCGCGACGCCGGACGCCGGGCCGCGTGCGGCCGACGGTTGCGGGGCCCGCGCGCAGAATGTCCGGAGCGGGCATTCTGCAGAGACCGATGGGCGTAGCGTTGGCCTCGTGAGGTCAAAGTCGGCGAGCCCGCGGGAAACACCGAAAGAAACGATTCCGAGCCGCCACGAGGTTTCCCCGCCGCATCACTACGAGCAACGCTCGACGTCCTTGTGGAGCATCACGAATGCGCTTCGTGATACGGAAGCGCGGGCGAAGAAGTAGCCGCTCCTTTGGGGATCATTCACCGTTCGCAGTGGATCCGCGTGCCGCAGTCTCTCGTCTGGGCAAGCATGGGTCCGCGTACGCGGATCCTCTGGGATCGGTGAAGGATCGAACACGTCCGAGCACAACGCGCTTCGACGAGGCGCGCTGCTGTGGCCGATCGGAAGCCGGTCGATCGCGCCAAGGGGGGGCCTGCCACATCCCCAACCCCCACCAACCCCGTTCAAACGCCCCTCGCCCTCCGCCCACCCCCTTTCCCCCTCGTGGAAATCGCCCCCTGCCACCGGCGTGGAGTCGTTTCCCTCGAAGCGAAAGGCCCCATGCCCTCTGTATCGTATGGGTCGCCTCGGTGCAAGAGGCTCCAACACACCTGCATGACCGGTCTTGCTTCGGTGCAAACGCGTCCTGCCAAGCGCGAGACCATGCTTGCCTCCGTTCGAGCGTGGTCTTGCCCTCTGCATGGAGGCTCTTGCACTCGTTCAAATCACTCCTTGCCGATCGTTTGGACCCTCTTCCTCCCGTTCCACCCACCCCTCACAACCCGAAGCGGCCGATTTCCACGTGTTCAACACCCTCCATGCAACCTCGAAGGCCCCCTTCGCGCCGGAATCCCCCTCGTGAAGCACTCCCGGGCCTGTTCGATGAGCTGCGCATCGCGCAGTTCATCGAGCTTGGGTCCAGCCCCTGGCTGGTCCGGGTCCCGGGGTGGACAGCCCCGGGTGGGGCCTGGGGCAACGCCCCAGCAAAGCGGCGTCAAGATGAGATCCATGCTCCGCGCATGGGGGGGCCGGCCGGCGCTGTAAGAACCTCGTCATGGTGATCGTCGAGGGGTCCGCTTAAAACCCGGTGCGGGTCATCGACACCCCGCACCCAAAGGACGACACCATGAACACCAGGACCACCCTCTTCGCGTTTTCGTGCCTCTGTACCCTCGGCTCGCTGAGCGGCTTCGCTCGCGCCGAGCGATTCATCGACACCTTCGCCGCCCCGCTCCCGCAGCAGACCTTGCCAGGCGCGTCGAGCCCCGCCCCGGCCCTCTGGGTGGGCACCCTCGGCGGCAGCTCGCAGGCGCAGGACGACGCCTCGCAATCGGGGATCCCCGGTGTCCTCGGCGGCAGCCGCGATACGACGCTGATGGCCTCGACCCTGTCCAACTCGGTCACCTTTTCCTCCTCGACGAACGGCGGCAAGAATGCGCTCGCCTACGCCGCGGGCACGGGCTCCTCGGGCCATTTGCTCATGGAGTATGGCGCGGCGGCGGATCTGAACGCCGACCTGAGCGGCGACGGCTCGGTCGCGTTCGAGCTCGAGATCCAGGGCGATATGGACAATGCCCTCCCTTACCGCCCGGTAGCGCTCACGGTGACCGTCGCGAGCGGCGCG
>JANMGF010000887.1:0-1978 GCA_031374535.1 Polyangium sp. (in: bacteria) | reverse complement strand
TGAGAGCCCCACACCGCGTTCGCGAGCGCGTCTTGCGTGTGATCGGCCGCGGCTTGGATCGGGCGAACGGGGACGTCCTGCACGGCGCCGAGGCCGCGATGCGCGACGTACTGCGCGCCGGGGATCACGCCGAGGCCGATCGCGCGGACCGCGATGCAGATCGGATCGAAGAGCCCGCCTATCGCGCTCCCCGCGACGCTGGCCGCGAGGAAGGCATACAGGAGGTAATACTTCACCTGCTGCCAAGACCGGGTCTTGTTCGATTCGACGCGTTTGTTGCCGCGCAGGTACCGCGACGGGAAGATCCAGCCGAAGAAATGGTGCAGCGTGCCGAAGGGGCAGATCCAGCCGCAGAAGACGCGGCCGAAGACGAGGGTCACGGCGAGCAGGCCGACGGACCACGCGAGCCCGCGGTAGACCGTGTGCGTCGAGAGCAACGTCATCGCCGCGACGAACGGATCGGCGAGCAGGAACGCCTCGACCGGCAGGGGCAGGCGCACCGCGGTCTCGGCCGACGCGAACGAGCCGCGGAAGGCGGTCTGGAACAGGAAATAAAGAAACAGCGCGAGGAACCCGGCCTGCGAGACGCGACGCACCCAGACGAGAACGCGGATCGACAAACGCGCTTCGAGGCCGGAGCCGGCGCGTTTTTTCACGGGCTTTTCGGGCTTCGCCGTGGATGCGAGGGCGGGCAAAGCCATGTCAGACCTCCACCCAGCGGAGATCTTTCCAGTGCATCGTGCCGAGGCCCCGCTCGTGGCCCATGCGGAGATACGGGATCTCCTCGGCGGACCTGCCGATGAGCTGGCAGCCGTAAGCGTCGACCGCGACCTGATCCGTCGACGCGAGCACGGTGCGCATCTCCTTCGCGTCGGCGATGTTTCCGCCCTGCGGGCCATTCCTCACGAGCACACGAAAGGCGTCCACGATGGTGAGCGTCGGCTGCATGAAGGTCGCGAGATCCGCGATCGAGACGTCGATGTTCTGGTGCAGCCGATTACGCCGGCCGCCGAGGGCTCCGTACCAGTTCTTCATCGCCGCCGTGTACTTCGAGAGGTTGTGATGCTTGGCAATGGGGACATTGATGACCTTGTCCGCATTGATGAGCGGCGTGTAAACGGGCCACTCGTCGAGGACCTCGCCCTTGAGGCGCATGGCGCGGAAGCGGTGCGCGGCGGGGAGGACCACCTCGGCGCCGACGTCGTACGCCGCTTTCCAGATGCCGGAGCGCTGAAAGCAGCGGTTCGGCTCGTTGCACGAGGCGTCCGTGACGACGACACGCTTGGCGCCCGCGTCGTAGGCGAGCTTCACGACCTCGGCGACGACGCGCGGGTTCGTGTTCGCCGCGTGGATCGGCGTGCGATCCCAGCCCACGTTGGGCTTCACCACGACGATGTCGCCGCGCGAGATGAAGCGGTTCATGCCCCCGAGTGCGGCGACGGCCTTGCGGACGAGCGCCTCGGGATCGGCCTCGTTCCGGGCGATGGCGAGTTTGGGGAGCTCCGCCGCGGCCTCGCGCAGCCGGTAATCTCGCGTCTGCGGCCGATCCTTCGAGGGGCCCGCCGAGAGCGAACCTCGATCGAAGCGCGTGCGCGCCAGGGCCGCAGCCCCGCCGAGGACGAGCCCCGCGGCCCCGAGGCGCTCGAGCAGCTCACGGCGCGAAATGTTACGCATCGGAAGGTTTCCTACGGATAGCAAGGCAACGCCGGAGGGACAAGCGCGCCGCGAGCAGGGGAGGCTAGTGGGAGGGGTCGGCGGCGTCGACCGGGATCGACGGCGGAAGGCATACGGAGCGGGTGGCGGCGGCGTTGGGGGGGGCGGCGGCGTAGGTGTAGGTGGCGGAGGCGGCGGAGGCGGCGTGCTGGGGCTCACCGTCGCGCTCGGCGACGGGGGAGGTGGAGGCCCGATCGAGGCGGATCCGGCGGGGCTCGTCGTTCCGCCGCTCGCGATTTTCGTCGCCTGTTGCAGCTCGGCGCGC
>JANMGF010000226.1:0-4749 GCA_031374535.1 Polyangium sp. (in: bacteria) | reverse complement strand
GAGGGCCTCCATCTGCTCGCGGTGCGGGGTCGTCGCGAGGTCCACGATGCCGAGCGTGAGGGGCGCGAGGAACGAGAGCGTGATGGGGACCAGGTAACTCCGGTCGTCCCAGTCGATCATCGTGCCCGCGGCGAACGAGCCGCCCCGCAGCGCCGTGAACAAGAGGCCCTTGCCCCAGTCGCCCATGACGAACCGCGGGATGCTCGGCGTGATCGTCATGATGGCGCCCATGGCGTAGAGCGAACGTTTCGAGGGCTCGATCTGGCAGACCTCGGTGAGGTCACACGTCGCGCTCGCCGCGAGCGAGATCAGATAAGCCGTGCCCGTGGCGGCCGTGCCGAGGCCAAAGATGAGGCTCGAAGCGACGAGCGCGCCGCGGCGGCCGGGATCGGGAGCGTAGCGGGGCTTCTGTTTGCGCAAGCCAGGGAAGCCGGGAAGGGCCGGGGACGGAGGCGGAGGCGGCGGGTACGCGTAGACGGGCGGCGGGGCGTAAGGGTAGGGGGGCGGGTACGGAGAAGCGTGGGGCAGGGGGCAGGCGCCGTGCGCGCCGTCGGGCTTGCCGCGCGGGTCGACATCGACGCGATCGCAGCCATAAGCGTGGACGGCCCCGTCGCTGGTCTGCGCATGGACGTCGACGCCTTCCTCGGGGGTGCGGGTGACGGTGGTGTGTCCGTCGGGTTGCTGGACGATGTTCGGCGGGAGGGGCGCTCCGGGCGGAAGCGGCTCGAGCGGCGGGGGAGGCACCTGGGCCGAGGCGGCCGCCGCGGTGAGGAACCAGGCGAGCGCCGCGGCCGAGCAGAACAACGTCTTGCGCATGGCGGGGGCGGACGGGAGCAAGTTCCAAGCCATCCAGGCTTTTCGGCTTCGTAGGGCAGGACGTGGCGAAACCAGGCGCCCCGGGGGCCGGCGTGTGTCGCACGGGGCAGGCGGGGGCGTGGACCCAGGTTCACGCCGATGTCGTCGTCCGCGTGAATGTTTGGCCTGGATGTCCGGGTCGTGGTGATAAATTGGCCGCGCGATGGAAGCGGGAGCCCAGCCGATCGACGAGACACCCCACGCGCGCCCTGAACCGCGCGTGCGACGGGAGGATCGTGCGTCAGGCGGGCTTCACGTGTTCCTCGCGAGGGACCACGGCTCTTTTCAGGCTGCACGCGAAGGGCTCGTCCGTGTCCGGTCCTGACTCGGGCGATCGAGCCGTCGACGTCGCGCTCCGGCTCGCCGAAAAGCTCTTTGGCTTCGGCTCGAGCGGCACCACGCCAGGCTGGGTGCGCGATCGCGTGCGCCGCTACCTCGAAGAACAGGCGTGGAAGCGGGGCCTGTCGATGAACGAGGTCGCGCGGGAGCTCATCAACGACAAGGCCACGGTCGAGCAGATCGTGACCTCGCTCCGCGTCGGCGAGACACGTTTCTACCGCGACGAAGCGCAGTGGGAGGCGATCGAGCGGCAGCTGGAGAAGCTCTTCCCCGCCGACGTGGAGCTCGCCGTGCTCTCGGCTGGATGCAGCACCGGCGAAGAGGCCTACACCATGGGCATGTTGCTCACGGCGGCCCGACGGCGCTTCCGCGTGCTCGGCGTGGATCGTTCACCCGAGGCGATCGCGGTCGCGCGCGAGGCCACGTACGGGCGCGAGGTGGCGCGCGACATCCCGCACGCGTGGGTCGAGCGCTTCTGCGACGAGCACTACGGGCGTTTGCGCGTCGGCCTGCTCGTGCGCAACGCGATCGAGTTCGAGGAGTGTGACCTCGTCAAGCGCGTGCCGCAGGGGCCGTTCCACATCATCCTGTTCAAGAACGTGTTGCTCTACCTGACCCCCCAAGCCGGCGAGCAAGTCGCGAAGCGCCTGGCGGCCGAGCTCGAAGACGGGGGCCTGCTTTTCTCGGCGGCGAGCGAGGTCTTGCGCCTGCGGGGCATGGGCCTCGTGCCCTTGCGGATGACCCCCAGCGTGACGGCGCTCTTGCCCCCGAAGCGTCGACCATGACGACCGAGGTGAAGGATCCGACGGGCGTGCTCGTGGACCTTCGCCGCGAATGGGCCGCGCGGCGCGCCGAGCTCGAAGCGCTCGTGCCCTCGAACGATCGCCCCGCGTCGCTCGAGGGATGTGGGCTCGCGCTGGGGCGACGGCACGCGCACATGTGCGACGATCTGCTCGCGCGTCTCTTCGAGATCCGGCGGACGGAGGCGCGCGAGGGACGGCTTCGTTTGCCTGGCGGCGAGGCCGCGTCGAGGGAGGTCGCCGAGGCGTTCGAAGAGGTCGCGCTCGGCGGCGTGGGTGGCTACGGACGCGGCGCGCTCGCGCTCGGCAGCGACCTCGACGTGCGTCTGCTCGCGCGGGACGTCGGCGCGGCCGCGGCCGTGGCGGAGGCGCTTTTCTACCCGCTCTGGGACATGGGCGTGCCCATCGGCCATCAGGTCAGCATGGCCTCCGCCCTCGTGGAGGCGGCGCGCGAGGACCTGAAGGCCGCGACCAGCCTGCTCGACTACCGCCACGTCGCGGGCGACCGCGCGCTCTCGGACGAGCTGAAGACGCGGTGCGATGCGGGCCTCTTCGCGCACGCGGAGCTGCCACGGTTTTTCGCGCAGCTCGAGGACGAGGTGCGCGAGCGGCACGGGCGCTTCGGGGGATCGGTGTACCTGCTCGAGCCCGACGTGAAGAACGGCGCCGGCGGTCTGCGTGATCTCGACGTCGCGGGATGGGCGGGCAAGGCGCGCTTCGGCGTGCACGAGCTCGATGATCTCGTCCGCGTGGGCGCGCTCTTGCCGCGGGAGTCCGCGGAGATCGCGGCGGCGCGCGAGCTGCTGTTCCGCATCCGCAACCTCCTCCACGCCCACGCGGGCCGGCGCAGCGATCGGCTGACGTTCGACGAGCAGGAGTCGATCGCCTCGCTCCTCGGCCACGGCGAGGGCGGCGAGGCTGTCGAGAAGATGATGAGCGCCTACTACCGCAGCGCGCGCATCATCTCGAGCGCGCGGGAGACGATGCTCTCGCGCGCCGCGCCCCTGCTCGGCAAGAAGAAGCCCCGCGAGGAGGATCTCGGCGGCGGCGTACGCATGTTCGACGGCAACATCACGATGAGCGAGCTCGAGCTCGTCACGAAGAACCCGACGCTCGCGCTCCGCATGCTCGCGGCGGCCGTCGAGCGCAGGGCGCCGCTCTTGCCGTGGGCCCGTGACGCCATCACGCGTGCGGCCTCGGATCCGGCCTGGACCGAGACCTTGCGCGAGAGCCCCGAGGCCGGTCGGCTCTTCTGCGCGCTCGTCTCGACCCCCTCGGAGACCTGCTTGAAGCGGGGATCGACGCTCGCCGAGATGCACGACCTCGGGCTCTTGCTCGCGATGATCCCCGAGTTTTTGCCCGTCGTCGGGCGCGTGCACCACGACGTCTACCATGTGTACACGGTCGACGTGCACTCGGTGGCCGCCGTCGACAGGCTCGCGGCGCTCGTGCGTGGAGAGCTCACGGCCGAGCATCCGCTCGCCTGTCGCCTCGCGGCCGAGGCGACCCGCAAGACGATGCTGTTTTTCGCGACGCTCCTGCACGACGTGGGCAAGGCGATCGGCGGCAAGGATCACAGCGTGCGTGGCGCCGACATGGCCGACGTCATCCTCCGGCGCCTCGACCTGCCTGCGGAGGACGTCGCGGCCGCGTGTCATCTCGTCCGCCAGCACCTCGTCATGTACCACGTGGCGACGCGCCGCGACCTCGACGATCCCGCGACGATCGAGGAGTTTCTGCGCGTGATCCCCGACAGGGACACCCTCGCGGAGCTTTACCTGCTCACGGTCGCGGATCTCTCCACCACGAGCCCGACGTCGATGACCTCGTGGAAGGCGCGTATGCTCGACGAGCTTTTCCTCGCCGCGGACCGCGCCCTCGCGGGGAACCCCGGCGAGGACGAACGCTCCGCGCGCGCGCAGCAGGCCGTGATCGAGGCCGCGCTCGCACTCCCTGCGTCGTCGGACGAGGAGCGGGTCGCGCGGCAGGCGTTCGTCCCGGCGTACCTCGCGTCGATGCCCGAGCGGTACCTGCTCTCGAACGCCCCCGCGGCCATCGCCTCGCACGCCGAGCTTGCGCGCAAGCACCTCGGCCGCACCGTCAGCGTCGCGCTCGTCCCTTCCCGGCACCCGCAGGCCGCCGAGATCTGCGTCATCGCCCCGGACAGGCCGGGCCTCCTCGCCTCGATCACCGCGGCCCTCGCCGCGTCGCGCCTCGAGGTGCACGCCGCGCAGATCCACTCGCGCCACCTCCCGGACGGCTCGATCGAGGCCGTCGATCTCTTCTGGGTGCGTGATCGCGCCGAGGGCGTGGAGGGCGTCGCGCGTGCGCTCGCGATCCTCGTCCGAGATCTCGACGCCGTGATCGAGGGCCGCACGACGACGTCCGAGCTCGCGAGCAAGCGCGGCAAGAGCCGGATCGAAGGCCGTGCGACGCCGCGTGTGCGTACGCAGGTCTCGATCGACGACCGCGCCTCGCCGCGGCACACGGTCATCGAGGTCATGACCCGGGATCGTCCGGGCCTCTTGCACGCCATCTCCGAGGCCCTCTACCGCCTCGGGCTCACCATCGCCGTCGCCAAGATCAACACCGAGGGGATGCGCGTCGCCGACGTGTTTTACGTCAGCGAGGCCGACGGCGGGAAGGTCTCGCCGGGCAAACGCTCCGCCGAAGTGCGGCAGCGGATAGAGTCGGTGCTCGAGTCTCTCGAGCAGGAAGGAAACAGCGGGCCATGGTCTTCTCCTCGCGCCGAGCG
>JANMGF010000210.1:0-3261 GCA_031374535.1 Polyangium sp. (in: bacteria) | reverse complement strand
CGAGCCGCGCGGCCGGTCCGCCGATCGAGCCGAGGTAAAACCCGCCGTGTTTCTTGCACGCCTCGGTCACCACGCGTGAACGGTTGCCCTTCGCGAGCATGACGTACGAGCCGCCGCTCGCCTGGAAGAGGTCCACGTACGCGTCCATTCGACCCGCGGTCGTCGGTCCAAACGAGCCGGAGGCATACCCCTCGGGCGTCTTCGCCGGGCCCGCGTAATAGACCATGAAATCTTTCAGGTACCCGGGCATGCCCTCGCCACGATCGAGGCCCTCCTTGATCTTCGCGTGCGCGATGTCCCGCGCCACGACCATCGGACCCGTCAGCGAGAGGCGCGTCTTGATCGGATAGCGCCCGAGCTCGGCCCGGATCTCGCTCATCGGGCGGTTCAGATCGATCGTCACGACCTCGCCGCCGAGATCCGCGTCCGTCGTCTCGGGCAGGTACTTCGCCGGGTCGCGCTCGAGCGCCTCCAGGAAGATGCCGTCCTTCGTGATCTTCCCGAGCGCCTGCCTGTCCGCCGAACACGAGACCGCGATCCCCACGGGGCACGAGGCGCCGTGACGCGGCAGGCGGATCACGCGGACGTCGTGGCAGAAGTATTTCCCGCCGAACTGCGCGCCGATGCCCGTGCGCTCCGCGATCGACAGGATCTGCCGCTCGAGATCGACGTCCCGGAAGCCCCGGCCGAGCTCGTTGCCCTCCGTGGGCAAACTGTCGAGGTACCTCGCCGACGCGAGCTTCGCGACCTTCAACGTCTGCTCGGCCGACGTACCGCCCACGACCACGGCGAGGTGGTAAGGCGGGCACGCCGCGGTCCCGAGCGAGCGGAGCTTCTGCTCGACGAAGCCGAGCAAGCTCGCCGGATTCAGGAGCGCCTTCGTCTCCTGGTAGAGATAACTCTTGTTCGCCGAGCCCCCGCCCTTCGCCATGAACAGGAACTTGTAGGCGTCTCCGTCGGTCGCGAAGATCTCGATCTGCGCCGGCAGGTTCGTCTTCGTGTTGACCTCGCGGTACATGTCGAGCGGCGCGAGCTGCGAGTAACGCAGGTTCATCGTGCGGTACGTATCGGCCACGCCACGCGCGATCGCGGCCTCGTCGTTGCCTTCCGTCAGCACGTGCTGGCCCTTCTTGCCCATCACGATCGCCGTGCCCGTGTCCTGGCAGGAGGGCAGGACAAACCCCGCCGCGATGTTTGCGTTTCGTAACAGTTCCATCGCGACGAAGCGGTCGTTCGAAGACGCCTCCGGATCCTCGAGGATCCGCGCGAGCTGCGCGAGGTGGCCCGGCCGGAGCAGGTGCGCGATGTCGCGCATGGCCTCCCGCGCGAGGAGCGAGAGCCCTTCTGGCTCGACCTTCAGGAAGGTCCGGCCCGCGGCCTCGATCGTCGAGACGTGGTCCTTCGTGACGAGCCGGTAGGGCGTCTCGTCCTTGCCGAGGGGGAGCATGTCCTGGAACTGGAAATCGCTCATCGGGCAGAGGTTTACCCGAGGCCCTGGCCTCGTGCCAAGGTCAGGATGCACGCGTCTCTGCGGCTCGAGACAACACGTGTTCGGTCGCGTTACGGACTACATTCTTGATTCTTTGGGGCCCACCCCATGCCTCGACCTCATCCCCTTGACGGCGGAGGTCAACGCTGGATAAAGAACCTTGATGCTCCAGGTCTTCGACGCAGACGAAGAATATCTGGTCGGCGCCAGGGGCCACGTCCTGGTGACCGTCTGGGGCAGGGTCACGCTCGATCGTCTGCGTCGCGCCACGGCCGCGTACCGCTGGGTGCTCGAGGAGACGGATCTCGAGGACAAGATGTTCGGGATGATCGCCATCCTGATCCCGCAGCGGCTCGCCATCCCCGACACCCTCGACGCCGAAACCCACAAGCTCGACGAGTTCATGGCCCCGCACGTCCTCGCGCGCGCGATCGTCATCGAGGGGGACGGCGTGCGCTCGAGCCTGCTCCGGAACACGGTCAAGGCGACGAGCGTCTTGCGGCCCCGCAAGTACCCCGAGAAGCACTTCGGCGAGGTGAGCGAGGCCGCGCGGTGGATCTTGCCGCAGATCACGGCGCGCACGGGCGAATCGTTCCTGATCGAGGACCTCGCCTGGGACATCGCCGAGGCGAGGGCGCTCCACCACCACAGCGGCTGATATCCGCCCTCGCTCCGTCGAGATTATTCGATGTCGAGCGGCACGACCTCGACCGAGGGCCTCTCGCCGGAGCGCTTCACGTACACGAGGTGCTGGAGCGGCACGGCATTCCACGTCTCATGATCCCGCGTGAGCGGCTCCGAGGCGACGATACACGAGCGCGCGTCCTCGCCCGCCGCGAGCATGCGCCATTCTCCGCCGTGAAACCCGTACGATTTCCCGATCGTGTACCATATCTGGAGCACCCGCTCCTCCGGCGGGTGGAAATCGTCGCCGAGCCCGTCGTAATGGCCGTGCCCGAAGGTGTAACAGACGCCCACGAGATCGTTCCCGTCCGAGAGGAAGAGGTTCATCGGGGAGAACGTGCGGATCCCGAGCTCGCGCCGGATCCCCGCCACGATCCGGAGCGCGGACACGACGCCGCGGGCGATGTCGAGCGCGCCGAGATCCGCGTACGGATCCGGGAGCTGCGAGAGCAGGAGCGCGTAGAACCACTCGCTGTCGGTCGTCCCGCGGATGATACGCGACAGCTCCGGCTTGATCTTCGGCAGGAGCGCGAACTTCATCTCGTCGAAGCGCGCGAGCTGCCCATTGTGGGCGAGGGCGAGCCGCGCCCCTTCGAAGAGGAACGGGTGCAGGTTCTGCTCGTGGATGACGGCCCGCGTGTCGTACGGCACGCCGCGGAGGTGCGCGAGCAGGGCCGTCGGGCGCACCTTCGCCGCGAGCGCGTGCAGGTTGCGGTCGTAGATGGCGAGCTGCGTGCTGCGGTAAGCGAAGGGCACCTCGGGGCGATCCGAGCGCGCGTCCCACGCGACGAGCCCAGAGCCGGCGAGGTTCAATCGACGGTAGAAGGCCGCTCGATGGGTCTGGTTCACGAACGAGACGTCGGGTTTGTAGAGCAGATCCTCGAGGAGGATCGGCTCGCCGAGGTAGGCGAGGACGCGACACATGCCCCCCGATGTCGCCCGGGACGGTCGGGTTTGCAAGCACCAAGGACTTGGTTTCCGCGCCAGCGTCGGCGGGACGGGGTGGTATCTCCATGCGAGCCGGGGCGCCGCCCCGGACCCCGCGGGGGGCTGTCCGCCCCCTCGACCCCGGACCAGGGCAGGCCCTG
>JANMGF010000208.1:0-4500 GCA_031374535.1 Polyangium sp. (in: bacteria) | reverse complement strand
TCCACGAGGTCACTTTGGAGGACCAGGCCATGAACTTCGTGGTGTTGCCGTTGCTTCGATCGCCGGCCACCGAACGCATCTTTTCGTAGATGCTCTTGAATCGCATGGCCTCGCTCACGAGCAGGGCCATCGAGAGGAAGGGTACCGAGAGCGCGCTCCAGGTCGTCCCCGTATGCGCGTCGAAGGCCGTGATGGCGTCGACGAGGGTCTTGCGGTTGATGGACGTGTTCTTGGCGCTCGCGTAGACGTGCGCGTAGTTCACCGACATGGTGAGTTTGGTCTGGTACGCCGAGGGGGCCTGGTCGGCGAATGCGAACACGTGGCCCGTCGCGGTTTTGAATCCGACGAGATAAAGATCGCTCTGCCGAAGGTACAGGGTGCAGCTCGGGCCGGTGGTCCCATCACGGACGGTGACGGTGTGCTCCTGGACCGACGTGGTGTCGCAATACCGATATCCGGCCGCACTGATCTTGGTGAGCGCCGTCCACATCGTGACGTGGTTCTGCGCGTAGGTCTGGAGGTCGAGGATGTAGTTGGCCATCGGCGTGCGTGCTTCCAAGGATGGGAGGGCAAGAGCGCTGCGGGGCGATCGTACGCCGCGGGCCCTTCGTGAGGCAAGAGGGGATCGTGCGGGGCCTGGTTCAGGTCATCGGGATTTTGCACACGAAACGGGCCCCGCCGCCCTCGGCGCGTTCGAGGGAAAGCGCGCCGCCGTGCCGCCGCGCGATGTCGCCCGAGATCGAGAGGCCGAGGCCGGTGCCTTGGCCGCGGGGCTTCGTGGTGAAAAAGGGCTCGAAGATGCGGGCGGCGAGGTCGTCGGGGACGCCGGGGCCATTGTCGCTCACGGCGATGAGGGCAGCGTCTCCGTCGCGACGGGCCTCGATGAGGATACGCGGGGCGGGTTTGTCGGGGCGGCGGTCGGCTTCGAGGGCTTGAATGGCATTGACCAGGAGGTTCATGCAGACCTGGCTCATTTCGCCCGAGCGGCAGAGGACCTCGGGCACTTCGCCGTACTGCTTGTCGACCGTGATGCCGGCGTCGCGCAGGCGGCGGCCGAGGAGGACGAGCGTCTCTTCGATGCCGGCCACGAGATCGGTGGGGACGACTTCGCCGGGGGAACGGGAGAAGCTCTTGAGGTTCCCGACGATTCGAACGGCGCGGTCGCTCGCGCGGCGGAGGAGGTGCGAGATGCCGACGAGGTCTTCGAGGGCGGCGTCGACGTCGACGTCTTGGATTTGTTGTTCGATCGCGCGGCGGCGCGCGGGGGAGAGCTCGGGTAATGCCGCGCGGAAGGCGCCGAGGACCTGGCCAAGGTCGGCCGAGAGACCTTCGAGCGGGGCCGCGGCGCCCGCGATGGCCGTGAGGGGGTTGTAGATCTCGTGCGCGACGCCTGCGAATAGCTCGCCGATGGAAGCGAGGCGTTCGCCTTGCACGAGGGCGGCTTGCGCGCGGCGGAGCTCGTCGAGGGTGCTCGTGAGCTCGCGGGTGCGCGCGGCGACGTTGGCCTCGAGCCCTTCGCGTTCGTGTTCGAGCTCGGCAATGGTGCCGGCGAGGCGGACGCGCATCCGTTCGATGCTCTCGCCGAGGCCAACGACCTCGACGGGGCCGGTGACGGGGGGAGCCGCGGCGTCGAGGGCCCCACCGGCGACGAGATCGGCGGCGCCTGCGAGCATGGAAAGAGGCCGGCTGAGCTCGCGGGCGGCGCGGGCGACGACGCCGAGGGCGACGACGATCATGGTGGCGAACGCGGCGAAGAGGGCGGCGACGGCGTCGATGTCCTGGCGGAGATCGCTGCCGACGGCGAGGGCGCGGTAGAGGGCGACCGAGGAGAAAAGCGAGAGGGTGGTCGTGAAGAGCAGCGGGAGGCCAAAATCGCGGAGCATGCGCCGGCGGAGGGTGATCGGCTCGGCGCGTTTGGCGACGCCCGCGCCGGTCCAGGCCCGCAACCTTTCGAGGACGGGGGCGACGGTGTCGAGGTCCCAGGCGCGCTGAAAAAAGGAGACGCCGAAAGCGAAGAGCATGCCGAGGAGGATCTGCATGAGGGCGTCGGGGAGGGACCAGGCGCGGCCGGGCCTGCCGTAAAAGACGCCAATCGCGATGAAGGCCGACCAGACGGAGAAGTTCAGGTACGAGAGCGTGGCCGGCAGGGCCTCGGCCTGGGCGAGGGCGCGCTCGTGGTCGGCGCGCGCGCCGGAAGGACCGGCCGCGAGGGCGCGGGCGACGCGCAGGGTCGCGGGGCGGATGGAGAGGGTGAAGCCTACCGTGCCGAGGAGCGCGAGGGCGGGGACGATCTCGAGCCAGGCCTTGAAGAGGACGGGGCTCTGCGTGCGGAGGAACGCGACGCAGAAAAGCATGAGGGTGTGTCCGCCGACGATGCCCGCGACCATGGCGCTCTCGGCGAGTTTGTCGCGGAGGGTGGCGATGTCGGTGGGGATCTCGGGGGTGGGGGCGAGCCTGCGGTAGAGGGCGCGGCGAATGCCGCCGGCCATGAGGCCAAAGCCGGCGGCCGCGAAGAGGGCGTTGTAGCCGGTATGCGGGACGAGGGGGCTCACGGCGAGGGGCCAGGAGAGGGCGCGGACGAGGGCGGCGACGAAGAGGCCACGGGGTCCGCGGCGGACGAGGGCCGGGCCGGCGAGGGCGGAGAGCGAGAGGGAGACGATGCCGATGGCGATGGCGGCGGGCAGGGCGACGGAGAGGGCGGCGGGGACGACGGTCCAGACGAAGAGGAGCGAGGAGAACGCCTCCCAGCCGGCGGCGAGGAGCTCGATCTGGAGATGGCTCGGGGGCCTGGCCGGGGCGAGGGAAGGAGGGGGCAAGGAGGGCGGGGGTCGGGACGGGGACCGAGGAGCCATGGGGCGTGGACCGATGGTACGGGTTTTTCGGCGCGGCGGAGTTGCGCGCGCAGGGGAATCGGGGGCATAGCTCTTTCAGACCATGCGCGGCTACCTCCTCGCTCGTTGGTGCCTCGGGCCCGTCGCGCTGGCGTTCGGGTGCGGCCCCGCCGAGCCCGCGCTGACGCCGGCGCCACCCGCGAAGGCCGCTCCCGCTCCCGCTCCCGCTCCCGCTCCCGCTTCCGCTTCCGCTTCCGCTCCCGCTCCCGCTTCCGCTTCCGCTTCCGCTTCCGTCACCGAGGCCGCGCCCATTCCCGCGCCCGCGCCCGCGGTGCCTTCCGGCCCCCGCCTTTATGCCGTCGAGGGCATTCCCTGGATCTTTCCGACGCCCGAAAAAAAGGGCGAGCGATATCTCGGCTACATTCGTGTCGGCGAGTCGGTCGCTTTGCGGAGCCCCGAGCCCGTGCGTGGCTCCGGGTGCGCTCGGGGGTTCTGGGCGATCGAGCCGCGTGGGTACGTCTGCAACGATTCGTTCGTTTCGCGCGAGCCCCCGGCGGATGCCAAGCCCGCGTTCGACGCGACATTACCCGTCGCCGGCCCCTTTCCCTACAAATACGCCATCTCCAATGGCGCGCCCATGTACAACCGCGTGCCCACGCAACGCGAGCAGGCGCGCGTCGAGCGGTTCCTCGGCCCCGCCGGCAAGGTAGAGCCGCTCTCGAAGTTCCTCGCCTCGCACGAGGACCTCGCCCTGAACGAGACCCTCACGCCGACCGATCCGCTGCCCGCTTTCCTCGAAGGAAACAAGAGGGTGCGTCCGGGTCGATTCGATCTCGTGCGGCAAAACATCCCGCACGGATCCATGCTCTCGTACACGAAGGCGTTCGTCGCCGAGGGCCGCACGTTTTTGCTTTCGGTGGACCTCACGCTCGTGCCCGCCGACCGCGTGCGCCCTTTCCGCCCGAGCACGTTTCACGGCGTCCGCCTCGGGGGCGAGGTCACGTTGCCCCTGGCCTGGTTCCGCAAGTCACCACGCGCGAAATGGCGGAAACGCGAGAGCGGGGCCATGGAGCGCACCGGGGCGGTTTTCCCGCCGCGCTCGTATGTGATGCTCACCGGGACGTCGGTGGAGGCCTCGGGGGTCACGTATCTCGAGACGAAGGAGCGCGAAGGGAGGCAGCCGGTGTGGGTGGACGCGGCGGACGCGACCGTCGTCGAGCCGCGGCAAAAGCTGCCGTTTGGCGTGCGCGAGGGCGTCAAGTGGGTGCACGTGCGGATCACGCAAGGCACGCTCGTCGCGTACGAGGACAAGACGCCGGTGTATACGACGCTGATTTCGCCGGGATCGGGGGGCGTGCCGGTGAAAGGCGTCGACAACGTGAAGGCCAGCACGACGCCGACCGGGACGTTTTACCTGACGTTCAAGGACAAGGCGGCCACGATGTCGCCCGAAAAAGGCGAGGATCGCTCGTTCTGGATCGCCGACGTGCCACACACGCAATACTTCAACCCGCCCTTCGCGCTGCACGCGGCGTACTGGCACGAGCGATTCGGGGAGCCGACGAGCGCAGGTTGCGTGAACCTCTCGCCTATCGACGCGGAGGCCCTGTTCCAATGGTCCGATCCGCCCGTGCCTCCCGGCTGGCAAGGCGCCTCGGGGGCCGGCGCG
>JANMGF010000177.1:0-7039 GCA_031374535.1 Polyangium sp. (in: bacteria) | reverse complement strand
GCTGCGGGTACTGGGACACGCTGAGCGCGATGGGTGGCCTCGGCTCGATGGGCGTGTGGGTGCAACGAGGCCTCGGCGGGGCCGATCTCGCGCATCCCTCGAGCGCCGGGGCCGAGGTGCTCGGCGGATGGATCTACCTCGCGCTGATGGAGGGCTACGAGGCCTTCCTCGTGCGTGGGGGACGCGGAGGACGCGAAGCTCCGCGCTGATCGTGCGTCAGGAGCCCCGCGCGCGGCCGACGGGGATGCGCCCGATCCTCAGCGCGGTGGATCGAGCCATTTGATCGCGACGACACGCAGGCCGCGGTTCGGCACGTTCTCCATCTCGACGTGGCTCATCATGCGCGCGACGGCGCCGAGCCCGACGCCGAGCCCCTGCCCGCTGCGCCGCTGCGTGCCTGGCTCGAGCCTGCGACCTTCCGAGAAGCCGTCCTCGAACACGCTCGCCGGATTGTCGATGCCGGGGCCCGCGTCCTCGACGACGATGCGGATGCCGATGCGCGGCTCGTGGACCGTCGAGAGCGTGAGCGTGCCGAGCCCGGCGAACTTGGCGACGTTCGAGACGAGCTCGGCGATGCAGATGGCGACCTCGCCCTGGGCCTTCGCGTCGAAGCCGATCACGGCGGCGTAACGGCGTCCCTCCGCGGCGCACCAGAACCGGTCGTGCTCGTTTCCGATGTCGAACGAGAGCGGTTCGGGGACGACCGGAGGCGCCTTCGGCATCAGCGGTCCAGGTAACGCACGACCACGCACGTCGCGTCGTCGTGGGACTTCCGAAAGCCCTCGAGGACCGAACGGGCGATCGCGCTGGCGCTCTGGTTCTTGACCTGATCGATGTCGAAGCTGCCGGAAATGCCGTCCGTGTAGAGCGCGAACAGATCACCGTGCGAGAGGCCGTAGCGAAAGATCCGCACGTGGCGGAGGCCGCGTCCGAGGACGCCGCGCGCGGGCAAGGGCTGGATCTTTTCCTTGCTCCACGAACGAAGGGCGACGTTGCCGACGCCTGCGACGTCCAGGGTCGCGGTTTGCGCGTCGATGCGCGCGAGCATCACGGCGGCGCCGCGCGTGGCCGCCACGGCTCGGTCGGCGCCGCGCAGGAGCATCTCGAGCGGCTCGTCGGCGTGCTCGTCGACGTACGTGCAGAGCGTGGAAGAGGCGAGCGCCGCGTGGGGGCCGTGGCCGAGGCCGTCGACCACGACGATGAGCGTGCGGGGCTTGCGCTCCACGACGAGGTAGGCGTCTCCGCAGACGGTTTCCCCGTCCGCGGGGCGGATGGCTTTACCGATGTCCACGGGCTACTCGGCGTACTTTCGGATGCGGACCGTCGTGCCGAGACCGGGGTGCGTGTCGAGCTCGAACTCGTCGACGAGCCGCTTGGTGCCGCGGAGGCCCGCGCCCATACCCCATTTCGAGCGGTAGGCGCCGCTCAGGATCAGCGCCGGATCGGAAATGCCGGGGCCCTGATCACGGGCCACGACCTCGATGCCGCGCCTCTTGCCCTCGATCCGCCGGATCCGGATTTCGCCGGTCCCTGCGTACTGGAAGATGTTGCGTGCGAGCTCGGAGACGGCCGTGGCGACCTTCGTCTGGACGACCTCGGAGAAGCCGAGCTGCTTGGCCATGTCCTTGCCGAGCGTGCGTGCACGAACGACGTCGTGCTCGGCGCGGATCGGCACGCTGATGCCATCGGGACGCGACTCGGCCTGCTGCTGCGGCGGCTCCATCGACGACATCGACGGAGCGTTCTCCACGGCCACGAGCGCGAGCAAGCTCTTGCAGTTCTGGAGCTTCTCCGGCTCCTGCAAGAAGATGTTCAGGCCCGGACCGAGCTGCTGGACGAGCTGCGGAATCTCGGGGCGCGCCAGCACCTCGAGCCTCACGCTCGCTCGCCTCGCCGCGGAGGTCAGGAGCGAGCGACTCGTCGGCTCCGAGAGGTACCGCCGCAAGATGGCGAGGATTTCCCCCGCGATCTCGTTCATCGATCGCGCCTCCTCCTACGCTGCGTCGTCGGAGAGACGGTTGTCACGCCTCGCCCTCCCACTCGTCGCCGTCGCCGCCGAAGTCCGTCGGCAGCCCCTCGGGCTGGAGCTCGTCGAGGCGCGCGAGCGCTCGGTCGAGGTTCAGCGCGGTGACGACGCCGGGCAGCTCCATGCCCATCTCGACGAGCGTCATCGCGACGGCGGGGCGAAGGCCGCACACGACGGTCATCACGCCCATGAGCCGAGCCATGACCGCGAGGTCACGGATGCTGCGCGTGATGTAGCTGTCGAGGATGTCGACGCCGGAGAGGTCGACAACGAGCCCGCGCGCGTCTCCACGCTCGCAAGCCGCCGCGACGTCCTGCTGCAGCCGATCCACGACCGTGTCCGAGAGCGCGGTCTGGATCGATACGATGAGCTTTCCAGACAGGCGTACGATCGGGATCCGCTGCGTTTCCATCATCATGACCATCGGGCCCTCCTGGCCTCGCCCTCGCTCACCATGTTTTGCCCGGCATCATCGGCATCGAGCCACCGCAGACAGTAGCGGAGCCCGTGCTTCATATTTCGCAACGTCTCGAGCTGGCCGAAATTGACGTCCAGATCAACCAACGTTTGCGCGACCGCGGGCCGGATGCCGGTCAGCACGCAACGCGCGCCGATCAGCCCGACGGCCTTCACAAGCTTCATGAAGTGATCGGCCGTCGAGGTGTCGATCACCTCCACACCCGTCAGATCGATGATGACGAAGCGCGACTGGCTGCGCACGATCTCGTCGAGCAGCCGCTCCATCATCTCCGCGCTGCGCCGCGAATCCACGACGCCGATCACGGGAAGCGCGAGCACGTCCTCCCAGAGCGTCAGGATCGGCGTGGACAGCTCCTGCACGGCCATCCGGAGCCGCGCGATGAGCTCGGACTTCTCCGACTCGCTCGCGACGAGCTCTTTGTTGCGCAGCGCGACCTCTTCATCGAGCGTCTTGCGCGCCTGGCTCTGGGTGAACACGCCGATAGCGCCGATCGCGTCGCCTTCTGCGCTGCGGAGGGGTGCCGCGTGCGCGTCGAGCCACTGCCCGTCGGGGTGCGCCGCGCTGCGCACGAAAATTTCGACCCCACGGACGTCTTCGCCCGCGAGCGCACGAACGATCGGCAGCTCGTCCTGCGTGACTGGGGTCACCTTGTCGGCCTGGAACAGGCCGGTCCACCGTTTCGGGTCGGCCCCGGCGTCCGGCGTCTCGAAGGAAGCCAGCGCCTCTTTGTTCGCGACGAGGATATTGCCGCCCCGATCCATCGCGTACACCGCGACGGGCATCTGCTCGAACGTCGCACGGAGGGAGGCTAGCTCCGCGCGAAGCGATGCCTCGGAGCGCTCACGCTCCTCGAGCTTTTGCTGGAGAGCCGCGATCTCGGCCCTCAGCCGCTCGTTCTCCGATCCCTGGGCACCCTCTTCCAAACTCACCTCCGAAGGAGCCGACGACACCACGCGCAGACGCTCAGGATATACACGAACCCCGATCGGAAGACGACTGCTGCGGCGAGCGTCGCGCGAAAAGCACCTCGCCCGCCACGACACGCGTGTGGGAAACCGCACGCCGTCACGCGTTCGCCTCAATCACGGAAAAAAAGCCGAGGCATCGGCCCGAAACCGCCAACCGTTTGCCACTTCGTCCACGTCGATTGGGTGAAGAGAGAGCGCGGTTCGCGCGCCCGGCCGCGGGCTGCTGGAAAGCTGCTACGGTGCGCCGATCGTGCTTCGCGCGGCGCGGCTAGAACCCGCGCTTGCGTAGCTCGGCCACGACGTCGGCGTAGAAGACCTTGTGCTTCCACCCGTTGCCGATGCCGGCCGAGTCGCCGAAGAGCTGGCCCACCTCGTCGAGGTGATCCACGGGCAAGCAGCCCCAAAACTGGCCGCGCTTCGAATCCTCGACGCGCACGAGACCGTCGTTGGGATAAGGGTCCCCGATCCCGCCGTCGAGGATCGTCTCGAAGAGCGAGAGCAGCGGATCCACCGTGTCGAGCTTGCCCTGCCACGCGGCGATGAACGGCAGCGTAACGTCGGCATCGCAGCTATCGCCGCCGAGGTGCAGGTCCGAGCGGCCCGCGACCGACGCGTAAAACACGCCCGGCTCGTCCGGATGCGCCTTGTTGAAGGCCGCGATGCCCGGCTGGCTGAAGAGCTCGAGGGGCTTCCACACGTCCGTCTGTTCGCCGAACTCGTCGTAGAGCGGCGCGCCGATGAGCGCGAGCAGATCACTCACCACGTCCTGCGCGGCCGGATCCCCGACGAGCTCGAGCGCGATGTCCGCGACCCGCGATCCGCCGTGCGGCGTCGCCACCGTCACCACGCTCGCCACGAGATCGGGCCGCAGGTTCGCCACGACGCGCGCGTCGAGACCGCCCTGCGAGTGGCCGATGATGTTGACCTTCTCGTGCCCGGTCAGCGCGAGGATCTGCTCGATCCGCTCGACGAGCTCGGCGCCTCGAAAATCCGAGGAGTTGAAGGGATCGACCGCCGGCGTGAACACGAGCTCTTCGCCTTGCGACGCGAGATGTTCTTTGACCCCATAGAAATAGGTCAGAAACCCTGCCCCCGCGAAATCTTCGAAGCCGAAGAATCCGTGCGAGAGCACGATCGGATAAGGCGGGCCGAGCTTCACGACGACGCCGCCGGCGCCGCCTTCGCCGCTCGAGGACGAGGACGAGGAGGACGACGACGCGCCGCCCTCCCCCGCGCCGCCCACGCCCGTGAGCACGCCGCCGTTTCCCCCCGCGCCGCCCGGCGAGATCCCGCTCGCCGCGGTCTCACCGCTCGAGCCGCACGCGGCGGCGAGGCCGATCGAAAGGAGCGCACACGCAGGCAAAGCGCGCGCGGAGAGCGTCCGGACAAGCAAGCGCATTTCATCCCTCCAGGGCCCCCGGGCACGTCACCATCGAGAGGCAAGAGAAGGGTCGGCCGACGCCCCCGTCGCGTCAAGAACGCAGGGCTCTGCCTCCATGCCGCGGTGACTTTGCCCCCCGACGCGCAGGACGTTCGGATAGCGTTGACCGCATGCACGTGCCCTTCCCCGAGGCCTCATGCGGCCACGGCGCGTGGCGTTCCGTCCTCGGCGCCGCCGCGATCACCATCGCCCTCTCCGCCTGCGGTGGATCCTCCGCGCCCGCGAACGACGCGTCGAGCGACAAGAAGCCCGCGCCGAAGGTCGACATCGGCCTCGACCTCGACGAGACGGCCAAGGAAGCGCAGCCAGTCGCTTTTCCCACGGCGTGCTCCAGCGAGGGCGGCGACCTTTGCGTGCCCCCCGGCGAGTTCACGCGTCGCGCTTGCGCCGCCGGACTCCCGGAGATGGCGCTTGCTTTGTTCGCCAAGGGAACACCCTGGGTGCGCGGGTACCTGGCCCGCACGACCGAGGCCTGGGACGCGTCCGGTGGGCCCTCCTCGAGCAACAAGCTCGAGTTCGACGAGGAGGTTCTCATCCTCGTGAAGCGGGTCCCGAACACCGGCGGCATGGTCGTGAGCGGCGCGACCGGCAGCTACGACGTGCTCCGCTGGAACGGCAACTGCGCCTCGCTCCAGGCCGAGGAGGTCCGGCTGCGCGTGCCGCCTGCGCCGGGTCACGCCGAGATCCCGTGGCGCAAGCTCGACGACGATGTGCAAAAAGCGCTCCTCGCGGACGAGAAGATCGCGAACCTCGCCGGCGAGCAGAAGAAAGAGTGCAAGGGCGTGTCGGCGGGTCAGACGAACCCGAAGTGCGAGAAGGCGCAGAAGTCGCTGGGAAAAGCGATCGTCGCGTACGTGCGTCGCGGGGGCGCGTTGCCGCCGCCGCCGAAGCTGCCGTGAGGCCGAGAAGGGAGACCGTCGTGCAGAAATCGCTCGCGAGATGGTTCGGGATCGTAGGAATAACGATGCTCGCCGCCGTGCCTCTCGGATGCCGCGAGGACGACGATCCGGGCGGGGCCGACGAGCTCTGGACACGCATCCAGGACGCGAAATACCGCACGTGGCAGCGCGCTCCCGGCTACGAGAGCCGCAAGGGATCGAGCGCGCGTCACGGCGATGAGGTCGAGATCTTCATGAACGACGTCGTCGCGGGCGCCCTCGCCGGCCCGCCGATCACGGCCTGGCCCGACGGATCGATCCTCGTGAAGGACGGCTTCGACGACGGGAGCCCGCTCATCGTGGCCGCGATGGAGAAGCTCGGCGGCGCGTGGTTCTTCGTGGAGTGGGATCCCCAGGGCGAGTCGCTCTACTCGGGCACGCCGTCGGTCTGCACCGATTGTCACAGCGTCGGGGCCGACATGGTCCGCGCGTTCGGCTTTCCGCAATGACGACAGCTCGGCGGGGGTTTGTCCCATGAAACGAACACGTTGGTCGGTGATGACGCTCGCGGCGGCAGCCTTGCTCGTCGCGTGTGGTGACGAGGATCCCAGGGGTTCGAGCACGACGAGCAGCAGCTCGAGCAGCAGTGTTGGATCGGGGGGAGCCGGCGGAGTTGGCGGAGTTGGCGGAGCGGGCGGAGACGGTGGCGCGGGTGGTTCCGGGGGCATCGGCGGCGCTGGCGGCGCTAGCGGCGCAGGTGGTTCCGGCGGCATCGGCGGAGCGGGCGGAGCGGGCGGAGCGGGCGGAGCGGGCGGAGCGGGCGGCCTCGGCGGGGCCGGCGGCGCGGGTGGTCAGGGTGGATCCGGCGGCGCGAGCGCGCTCTGCGGGGACGGCGCTGTCGAGGGCGCGGAGGCTTGCGACGACGGCAACACCACGGCGTCCGATGGTTGCGACGATCAATGCAACATCGAGCCCGGTTGGGTTTGCAGCGACGTACCGAGCGCATGCGCCACGGTCTGCGGCGACGGCATCCTCGCGGGCATCGAGGCCTGCGACGACGCCAACATGGCCCCGAACGACGGCTGCAACAGCACCTGCACCGTGGATGACGGATGGGCCTGCACCGGCGCGCCGAGCGCGTGCGAGACGACCTGCGGCGACGGCATCCCCGCGGGCATCGAGGCCTGCGACGACGCCAATCCGGAGGCGAACGACGGCTGCGACGCATGCGCCCTCGTGAGCGGA
>JANMGF010000134.1:0-4406 GCA_031374535.1 Polyangium sp. (in: bacteria) | reverse complement strand
GGAAGGGCAGCTACAGCCGCCCGCAGCTCCGCCTGATCTACCTCCTCACGCACCGCGACGAGGGCGCTCGCGCCATGTACGCGAAGGACGACGTCTTCAACATCCGGCAATGGGAGCATTTCTTCGGCGTCGGGGTCGAGTGGTGGTTCAACGCGCAGACGACCTACGGTGGATGACATGAAAGCGAATCGAAGGAGCCTCATGAATCGAGCGCGTTCATCGGCCGCGATCCTCGGCCTCGTCATCGGCCTGGGATCCACGGGCTGCATGGAGTTCGAGGGGACGCCCGAGGTCGAGCTGAAGACGAACGTCGTCGATTGGCGCGAGGAGATCATCTACCAGATCCTCGTCGATCGATTCGCCGACGGCGACTGGGGCAATAACTACTCCATTTACCCCTCCGCGCCCGGCAAATGGCACGGCGGCGACTGGAAGGGCGTCGAGCAGAAGCTCGATTATCTCGACGAGCTCGGCGTGACGACGCTCTGGATCTCGCCCTCCGTGAAGAATGTCTACACGGACGCGGGATTCGACGCCTACCACGGCTACTGGGCGCAGGACCTCACCCAGCCGGCCCCGCAGTTCGGGGATCTCGAGGCGCTCCAGAGCCTCGTCCGGCAGGCCCATGCGAGGAACATCAAGGTGATCCTCGACATCGTCACGAACCACATGGGCCAGCTCTTCTTCTACGACATCAACGGCAATGGCCAGGCGGATGATCCTCTCAATCAATCCGTCCCCGGCACGCCGAACGTCTTCAAGGAGAACGAGTACGACCCGACGTACGACGTCCGCGGCGTCCAGGCCGAGACCTCGCTCGGCGAATCCGGCCTCGCGCCGGTCATCTTCGCGCACGACCCGGCCTCGAACCACATGCCGCCGTTCCCGGAGATCCTGCAAAACCCGCTCGCCTACAATCGCAAGGGCCGCACCTACAACTTCGACGACCCCGACCAGCTCTTGCGCGGCGATTTTCCGGGCGGCCTGAAGGACGTCAACACCGAGCTCTGCCCGATCCGCGACACGATGGTCGACGCATACACGCGCTGGATCGAGCTCACGGACATCGACGGATTCCGCATCGATACGGTCAAGCACGTCGAGTACGGTTTCTGGCGCCATTTCACGCAGAAGGTCCGCCAGCGGCTCGCGAAGAAGGGCAAGACGAACTTCTTCATGTTCGGCGAGGCGTTCGACGGTCGTGATCCGCTCGTCGGCTCCTTCACGATGAACGGCAACGACAACCCGCCCCCGGCCGATGAGCTGGCCACGGACAACCAGTGCGTGAAGGACGGCACCCCGCTGACGGCGGATCTGCTCGACAGCGTCTTTTATTTCCCGCAGCAGTTCCAGGTCGTCCGTGACGTGTTCCGTTACCGCGGGCCGACGTCGAACATCCAGAAGCTCTGGACCGATCGGGCCGTCAATTATGGCACGACGCCGGCCCAGGGCGGCGCCGTGAATGCGGCGGGCCAGGGGATTTCCCCGCAAAAGCTGCTCGTCAACTTCCTCGACAACCACGACGTGCCCCGCTTCCTCTTCACGGGCGCCGGCATGTACCCCGAGGACCCGATCTTCGGCACGGCGCTCGACCTCGAGACGCGCCGGAAGATGCTGCACAACGCGCTGCTTTTCCTCTTCACCGAGGAGGGGATCCCCTGCGTGTATTACGGCACGGAGCAGGATTTCCAGGGCGGAAACGATCCGGGCAATCGCGAGGACCTGTGGGTTTCAGGCTACGACATGCAGGCCCCCACGTTCCGTTGGATTCGCCGCCTCTCGGAGATCCGCCGCAAATACGCCGCGCTGAGCAAGGGCGAGCTGTCGATCCTCTGGTCGAGCGACCGCACGGGCTCGAATGATCCCGACGCGAACGTCTTCGCCTTCGAACGCACGGGCGGCGACGCCGGCGATTCCCATGCGATCGTCGTCTTCAATGCCAACATCCAGAAGGAGGGTTCGCCCTCGTTCGGAGGCCAGGCCATGCAGGTCTCCCTCCCGGCCGGCACGGTGCTCGTCGACGTCCTCAACGACGGCGGACAAACCTATACCGTCGGCGCCGCCGGCGACCTCTCGATCACGCTGCCGCCTTCGAGCGGCGCCGTCCTCGTCCCCGAATCCCAGCGTTAGCCCCGGAGCTCCCATCGATGGCGTCCGTCACGGTCACGGCCCTCAAGAAGAAGTTCGGACAAACCGAGGTGCTCAAGGGCGTGGACGTGCGCGTGCCCGAAGGCCATTTCGCCGTCCTCGTCGGCCCGAGCGGGTGCGGGAAATCCACGCTCCTGCGCCTGCTCGCCGGCCTGGAAGAGGCGGACACGGGCACGATCGCGCTCGGCGACCGCGACGTCACCAAGCTCGAGCCGCGCGACCGGAACATCGCGATGGTGTTTCAATCGTACGCGCTTTACCCCCACCTCACGGTGCGGGAAAACCTGGCTTTCGGGCTCAAGCTCCGCAAGACGGATCCGGCCGAGATCGAAAAGCAGGTCAAACGCGCCTCCGACATGCTCGGCCTCGCGGCGCTGCTCGATCGATTGCCAAAGCAGCTCTCGGGCGGGCAACGGCAACGCGTCGCCATGGGGCGCGCGATCGTACGCAAAGCGGATCTTTATCTCTACGACGAGCCACTCTCGAACCTCGACGCGGCCCTTCGCGCGCAGGTCCGCGTCGACATCCGCAAATTGCACGACGAGCTCGGCGCGACGAGCGTGTACGTCACGCACGACCAGGTCGAGGCCATGACCCTCGCCGACGTGATCTTCGTGCTGAACAAGGGCCAGGTCGAGCAATCCGGCGCGCCGCTCGATATCTTCGACCGGCCGGCGACGAAGTTCGTCGCGGCCTTCCTGGGCAGCCCCGCGATGAATTTCGTGGACGGCGCGCTCGAGCGGGCAGGCAATGCATGGGTGTTTCGCGCGGGCAATAGCCTCGTCGTGCCCGTCGACGAGCCGACCTTCGCGGGCGGGCTCGAACCGGGGAGAAAGGTCACGCTCGGCGTGAGGCCCCATGAAGTGGCGCTCGCCGAGGGCGGGGGCGAAACGACGAAGCTCCAGGTCTCGGTCGTCGAGGCGCTCGGCCCGGAGACGTATGCCCACGGCGAGCTCTCGGGCGCGCCGTTCGTCGCCCGCGTCGAGGCCCGCCGGAACCTCAAAAAAGGCGAAACACTCCCCCTCGTGTTCCGCTCGATCCATCTTTTCGACGCGGCAACCGGGAAATCGCTCCGCGCGAGGTGAAAGCGTGAAATCGACGGAACGGCGACGCTTCCGCCTCTTCTTGGGTTTCTGCGCGCTTTTCGTGGGCGCGTTTTTCTCGTCCCCGGCCCTGGCCGAGCCCATCCGCCTCTGGCATGCGCAGCGCGGCGACGAGCAGGAGGCGCTCGAAGAAATCGTCGCGCTCTTCCGGGGCGAACGCGTGGAGCTGCTCGCGCTCCCCTCCGACGCCTTCAAATCGAAGGTCTCCGCCGCCGTCCAGTTCGGCGAGGGCCCGGATCTGTTCCTCGACGCGCACGACAAGCTCGGCGATTACGACGGCCGCAAGGTCGTCGCGCCCGTCGGCGACGCGCTCGACAGGGCCGCGTTTGCCGGCCCCACCCTCGCCGCCGTCTCGCTCCACGGCGAGGCGTACGGCATTCCGATCACGCAGAAGAGCGTCGCTCTTTACGTGAACACGGACCTCGTGAAGGAGATCCCGGCCGACCTCGAAGCCATCCTCGAGCTCGCCGGCAAGCTCCCCCCGGGGGTTGTCCCGCTCGCCTACAACTCGCAGTCGACGTATTACCACGCCGGGTTCGTCCACGCGTTCGGCGGGCTCATGCTCACGCCCGACGATCATTTCGGGTTCTTTGGTCCTGCCGCGGAGAGGTCGCTCGATTTCGTCCTCGATTTGCGCGCGAAAAAGGTCGTCGCCGAGGACACCGATGTCTCGGTCGTGACGAACCTCTTCCGCTCGGGCAAGGCCGCGTTCGCGATCGACGGCCCGTGGCTCGCGACGAGCCTCGCGGATGCGACGCAGCTCCATTATCGCGTGGCCCCGCTGCCCATGATTCGCGCGGCCGGAAAGCCGCTCGAGCCTTATCTCGGCGTCGAGGCCGTCATGCTCACGCCGAAGGGCGCGACGCGGCCCGAGGTGCGTGCGCTCGCGCGGCTGCTCGCGAGCTCGGAGGCCGCCAAGATTCGCCTCGAACGAGCGCGCACCTTGCCCGCCCGCACGGACGTCGTTTTGCCCCCCGAGGATGGTTTCCTCGCCGCGTTCGCCGAGCAAGCCAAGCGCACGGTCGCGATGCCCTCGTCCCTCGCGATGAACGCCGTGTGGGAGCCCTCGGACCGGGCCATTCGGAAGGTCCTCCGCCGCGACGCGCTCCCCGCGTTTGCGCTCTCCGAGGCCAAGAAACGATTCGACGACGTGCG
>JANMGF010000124.1:0-2573 GCA_031374535.1 Polyangium sp. (in: bacteria) | reverse complement strand
GACCGAGCCGCAGTTGCCCTCGCGCGATGAGGTCTATCCGCCGAAATGCGCGGACGAGCAGTGCACGCTTGTGGATCGGGGCGGCGCGCTGCCGGAGCTTCAGCATCGACCCGGGCGCCCGCTCGTGAGTGTGGTGCCGTGCGAAAAGACGGAGGAGGGCTGCAACGGGAACGGGAAAGGCAAAGGCGACGGCACGGGCGAAGGCCCGGAGAAGACCTCCGCCGAAAAGCTCCTGGAAGAGCTCGCTTATCTCGCGGCGATTGCAGATGGCTCGATGAACGAGGACACGAAGCGGGCCGACGGCAAGCGCTTCGGGATCATCGGCGGCCAGCACCCGGACGGCTTCGACAACCCCGTCGCACAGGCGGCCGCAGTGGTCATCACGCTGACGGCCGCGGGGAAAGCGGAGGCGAAGGCGTTTTTCAAGAAGCTGAAGGACGCGGCGAAAAACAAGACGCGGCTCATCCTGACGCAGGCGGATATCAGCGAGGACACGGCGAAGCTCTTGAGCCAGAGCAAGGTCGGGCCGTTCATCGCGGATGCGTTGCACAGGGTCGGCGCGATTGGACCTTACCGCCTCATGGGGAAGTTCACGAAGGGCCGGGGTGGCCAGTGGGAGGCGCACCATATTTTCGAGACGGCGAAGATGAAGGATTTCGGGCTCGACCCGAAGGACGGGCCATGTGTGATCTTGACGAAGGAGGAGCACATCGCGATAGGGAAAGAACTGACGGAGGAGATGAAGGGGTTGGCGGAAAAGTCAAAAATCTGGAAGGCATACCAGAATGTATATCGAGGGCGCCAAGATTGGCTGAAGGCCATCGAGCGTTATTTCATCGAATGAACGTTTGCACGAGGAAGCGACGATGAGGATGAAGGTGCGAGTTAGCTTCGACGGGAGGGAGATCGCTGGCGGCGAGCGGGTCCTCCTGGAAGCGGCGCGTTGCGGACCGGACGTCGCAAGTGTCAGCGATGTCGAGGTTCTACGGCAGACATTCGTACGGGTGGATCTCTACGCCGACGACCCCCGGCTGGCCATCCTGCTCGAACTCCTCCAGGAGCATGGTGTCGAGTGGCGCGAATGGCCAAGGGACGAGTACACCGACGCGGAGTTCGACGCCGCGCCTCTCCTCCTGCTTACCAACTCGGCCGATGAATATCGTATCTTCGGCGGTCCCCGCCTGGGCACGGAGTACGACCTCTCGGCCGCATGCCCGGTCTGCGCCGCGGGCGCGCGGCAAATGTCGGCGCTCATGGTCGATGGAGCCGATCCTGCGGATATCCGGAAGGTCGAGTCGGATCATCACGCTTTGACCTGTTACAGGGAAACCATCGTCGACGAACGACTGGCCGAAGCCCTCGCGAGCGCGGGGCTCTCGGGGCTCTCCTTCCGCGGCGTGTATGCCGTGCAGGAGGACGGGCAGCGCGCCGAGCTGCCTTGGCGCCAGTTGTGGGCGGAGCACACGATGCCCCCCCTGTCCCCGCGCACCACCGGAATCGATGCGCGGCGTGTGTGTGCTTCGTGCGGGCGCAGCAGGTTCTACACGATGAGCAAAGAACCTACGCGCCTCGCCTACCGGGCGCGGGATCTCGCTTTCGCCCAGGATGTGAACCGAACCTGGGAGTGCTTCGGCGATCTGACGTGGACGGGAGACCTGAAGACGGCCGTGCTTCCATTCCCCTACTTCCTCGTCACCCCCAAGGTCCGCCGCATCTTCCTCGATGCAGGCGTCACCGATTTCAACTGGATCCCGATCCGCGTTGTGGACGAATAGGCCCGCGGAGCTCGCTACGGCTCGTCCTCGTCCCGCTTCGAGCCGACGAATGAGGAGGTGACGCGTCGCTCGTGAGCGTGGTGCCCTGCGAAAAGACGGAGGAGGGCTGCAACGGGAACGGGAAAGGCAAAGGCGACGGCACGGGCGAAGGCCCGGAGAAGACCTCGGCCGAAAAGCTCCTCGAAGATCTCGCTTATCTCGCGGCGATTGCAGATGGCTCGATGAACGAGGACACGAAGCGGCCGATGGCAAGCGCAACGGGCTCATCGGCGGCCAGAACCCGGACGGCTTCGATAACCCCGTCGCGCAGGCGGCCGCAGTGGTCATCACGCTGACGGCTGCGGGGAAGGCGGAGGCGAAGGCGTTTTTCAAGAAGCTGAAGCAAGGTCGGGCCGTTCATAGCGGATGCGCTGCACAGCCTGGAGGCCATCGGGTCGTACAAAATGATGGGCAAGTTCACGAAGGGCAAGGGTGGCCAGTGGGAGGCGCACCGGACCGCTTCAACTCGCCCTCTCACGCACAAGGCTGGCGCCAGGAGTTCTTCACTTGGCATAACGACCATCATCAACATTCTGGACTTGCGCTCTTCACGCCCGCTGATGTATTCTACGGCCGTGTTGACGAAATCGCGGCCCGGCGCCAGACCGCCCTCGACTGTAGCTTCCGGTGCCCATCCCGAACGCTTCCCGAACGGTCCGCCCGTCGTGCGCAGACCGCCCGCTTCGGTGTCGATCAACCCGTTGCCCCTCGGCGACGACGCCAGCGCGGCCTCAGCGGCGACGCACGTGGGCGCGACCG
>JANMGF010000122.1:0-3645 GCA_031374535.1 Polyangium sp. (in: bacteria) | reverse complement strand
CAGGGCCAAATCCGGCGCGCTCGCCCACAGTCTAGAGGATCCGGACGTCCCGTCCAGTTACCTTGGTCACGTTCTCGCGATCCCGCCTCGCGTCTTCGCGTGCTCCGCCTGACCAGCGGCGTCGCCTCACAACGTGCTTGCAGCCGTCATGGGGCACACGGCATAAGGATCCCCAGGAAGAACGCAGGCCCGCTCACCGCGGCGGGGGTGACTTGGCGGGGCTTGCGCTCATCGAGGGGAGTTTGCCGATGCTTCGTTTCTTCTTCGCCTGGTGCTTGCCGATTCTGCTCCTCCTTCTTGTGGACCCGAGGGTCGCCACCGCGGACGAGGTCCACGTTTGCGTCAGGCCGCCGGGCGTCCCGGCGAACCTCGAGCGCTGGGTCTTCGCGCCGGGCGGCAACAAGGTATGGCTCGACAAGCGTTTTCGCTTCGAGGCCAAGGCCCAGGGCCGGCGGGTTTTTGTCTTCAATCCCTGGGCGCCTCCCGGCAGCGTGGCCCGCTTGCCCATCCCCCACAACAAACTGCAATGTCCACGGCCGCCGCCGCGCCCGAAGGCATCTCCCCCGAAGAATGAACCGAAACCTCCGGCCGAGGAGAGCAAGCCGGCCGCCCCCGCGAAACCGCCGCCAAAGCCAGTGAAAGACGAGCCGGGGGAGGTCGTGCCGCCGGGCGTGAAGAAGATGCCCGAGCCTCCGCCGGGAAAGCCCCGGCCTTCACCGCCCCCGCCGAATGGGGTGCTTTCGAATGCGCCGCTGTTGCCGCCGGAAGGCGTCTTGGCGCAGGAGAGCGTCTTGCCACGGCGCGAGGAAGTGTCGCCGCCCAAGTACGTGGACGAGGAGCAAACGCTGGTGGATCGGGGCGGCACGCTGCCCGAGCTTCAGCACCGGCCAGGGCGTCCACTCGTGAGTGCGGTCCCGTGCAAGGAGATCAAGGGCGGATGCAAGGGCGAGGGCGAAAAGGAGGAGGAGACGGGCTTCGACGGGCTCGCCAAGCAACTCGCCCTCGCGGCGGGCCTCGCGACGCTCCAGCCCGAGCACGACCTCGAACGCAAGGACGGCAAGAAGTACGGAATCGTGGGCGGGGAGAACGCGGACGGCATCAATCACCCCGCCGTGCAGGCGGTGGTCTCCTTCCTCCAGCTTTCAGCCGTGGGGCGAGCGCAGGTGAAGGCGTTCGAAAAGAAGTTACGGGAGGTGGTGAAGAAGAAGGCGCCCGCCGTCATCCACAGCGCGAAGGAGCTTTCTGACGACGCGATCGCGTACTTGCGGAAGAAGTACGGCAAGGAGAAGCTGGCCGCCTCGCTTGCGCAGGACCAGGCCATCGGGCCGTACGAGGTCATGAGCAAGTTCACGGACGGGCTCAAAGGGGAGTATCAGGCGCACCATATCTTGGAGGTCAATCAGGCGATCACGCATCGGATCACGAAGGAGCTTGACAAGATCCCGTCCGTGGTCTTGACGAGGGCGGAGCATGTCAGGTTCAACAACCTGTTCAGTGAAGCCAGATCGACGATCAAGAACCGAGCCGATCTGTGGAAGCTATATGAGGACGCGTATGTGGATCACCCGCACTGGCTCGATGCTATCAGTGCGACCAGGCAAGGCTGGTCCGAAAGGAATGAGAAGTGCGATGATCTCATGAAATTCGGTTTATCGTCCAGCGGGTGGGAGACCCGCCCGGAGAAGGGTGAAGCTCGCCCAGCCGGAAGCGAGCCTTGCGACGGTCGCGGTGACGCGGTCGGCGAAGCGTAGGCACGTGAGCGCGTGGGCCGTGGGAAAGCAGCCACGAAAATTTAGTCATTCCGGGTGTCGAGGGTGTTGATTGGCCCGAAGACGACGGCGGACTCTCCGCCAAAGATGAGCGAGGGGAGAACGCACCCGGCGGGGTGTACGACCACGGCACGCAGCAACAGGACGATCCAGGCACCTGGGAGGCCCTCATTCATCCACGGTAAAACCCGGGATCACGGAGACCCGGCGAACAATCTCCGACGCACTGTACGCATGTGGACGCGCGTGCGGTCGGCCGACGCTGCGCAAGTGGCTCCGCACAGAAGAAGCGTCCACACCGGGGTACGTCGTGGACAAGGGAAGACCGGAGTCGCGACCGAAGGGAATGAGGGAGTCGGAGGGCTGCATATGAGCCATGAAGTCGGGGAACGCAATGGCACGTGGACCCGGCGGAGCAAAGGCGGCCCGTGCTGAGATGATCTTCAAGAGGGAACCATGACCGATGCATCGATATCGGGGAACATGTCACCGGGACTATTGAAGGTAGTGGAACGAGCGAAAAGAGAATCCGAAGGACGGTTCCACTCACTGGCGCATCTCATAGATGTGCCTGCTCTGACGCGCGCCTACCAACGCATGCGCAAGGATGCGGCAGTAGGGGTGGATGGGGTCACGAAGGACCAGTATGGGCAGCGATTGGAGGACAACCTCCAGGATCTGCACCGTCGGCTCGTGTCGAAACGATATAGACACCAGCCGATCCGACGTGTCCATATTCCCAAAGGTAACGGCAAGACGCGGCCGATTGGGATTTCGGCATTCGAGGACAAGCTTGTTCAGGATGCCGTACGCGAGGTGCTCGAGGCCATTTATGAGCAGGACTTCCTGGACTGTTCGTACGGTTTTCGGCCCAAGCGCAGCGCCCATGATGCCATACGCGCGCTCGACCGGATGGCGTTTCGGGGGCGGGTGAGCTGGATACTGGAGGCAGACATCGTGTCCTTCTTCGATAGCCTGGATCGCACCAAGCTACTGGAGATGCTCCAGATTCGGGTAGCCGATGGGTCGCTACTGCGGCTCGTTGGAAAATGCTTGCACGTGGGCGTACTGGATGGGGAAGCATATTCCGAACCGGATACAGGAACCGCCCAAGGGTCGGTGCTATCCCCTCTCCTGGGGAATGTCTACCTGCATTATGTGCTCGACCAGTGGTTCGTGCGCGAGGTGAAGCCGCGATTGCGAGGGGAAGCTTGCCTCGTGAGATATGCGGACGATTTCGCGATAGCATTCGAATTACGGGAAGACGCAGAACGCGTGATGGACGTCCTCGCGAAACGCATGGGCCGATATGGATTGACCCTGCATCCGGAGAAGACCCGTCTTCTGCCATTCCAGCGACCACCGAGGTCGCAGAATGGCGGCAAAGGCCCGGCGTCCTTCGACTTCCTCGGGTTCACGCTGCATTATGAGCGGGCTCGGAGCGGTTGTTGGGCAATGGTGTGCAAGACTCGGAGTGCGCGTCTGAGAAAGTCGATACAGGCGATCGCCGAATGGTGCCGGCGCCACCGGCATCTACCGGTCAAGACGCAGCACGAAGCGCTCACGAGGCGGATACGAGGCCACTTCAACTATTTCGGCGTCAGCGGTAATGCCCGCAGTTTACAGCTGATCGTCCAGGAAGTGGAGCGTATCTGGTACAAATGGCTTCGCCGTCGAAGTCAACAAGTACACCTCAATTGGGAGCGGTTCAAGGCGATCCTCGCGCGATTTCCGCTCCCACGGCCCTATATAAAGGTTCGTATATGGGGGTCATAGCCACGAGACATTTCAGCGGAAGAGCCGGATGGTGGAAATCTCCTTGTCCGGATCTGGTGAGGGCCTTGGGGGAGAAATCCCCCGAGGCTACTCTACAGCC
>JANMGF010000083.1:0-2614 GCA_031374535.1 Polyangium sp. (in: bacteria) | reverse complement strand
CTGTTCGATGAACTGCGCATTGCGCAGTTCATCGCCCAAGGTCCAGCGCCTGCGCTGGTCCAGGTCCAGGGGTGGATAACCCCTGGTGGGGCCTGGGGCAAAGCCCCAGCGAGGCGGCTCCCCAATGAGATCCATGCTCAGGCCATCGGCCGGCTCAGAAGATCCACCGCCTTCTGGACCGAGCCCACGGATCCCGCGAGGTAGACGATATCGTCGACCACGAACGGCTCGTTCGGATCCATCTGTTCGAGGAGTTTGTCGCCGCGCCGCACCGCCACGATGAGGGCCCCCGTTCGGCCCCGCACGCCGAGCGCCGACGCCGAGCGACCGACGGCCGCGCTTGATCCCGTGACCTGGGCGCTTTCGATCTTGAGCTCGGCGAGATCGCCGTGTTCGCCGAGGGCGCGGCGCGGGACCTTGTGCGTGCGTCCCGTCGTCTGGGTGTTTGCGCGCGCCTCGTCGACACGATCGTCGATCACGTTGCGTGGTACCTCGAGCCATCGAAGGAGCCGCGCGAGGATCTCGACGCCGCCCTCGACCTCCTCGGCGACCACGTCTGTCGCGCCCATCTGGAGCAGGTACGATTTTTCGAGCAGGTACCGGGCGCGCATGAGGACCGGGACCTCGGGGGCCACGCGTTTGGCCGTGTCGACGACGCGTTGCGCGGCCTGCGGATCGTTCATGAGCAAAAGAAGGGCGCGTGATTTTTCGAGGTGGGCGTGGCCGAGCGCCTCTTCGCTCGTCGCGTCGCCGTAGTAGACCGGCTCGCCGGCGGTCCGCGCGGCGCGTACGGTCTCGGCGTTCAGCTCGAGCACCACGTACTTGACGTTGCAGGCCTCGAGCGCGCGCGCCACGAGCCTGCCCGCGACGCCGTACCCCACGATGACCACGTGCCCCGCGAGGGCGTTCTCGTCGCCCGTGTCGGCCTCGTCGATGCTGCGGACGCCGATGAGGCGCTCGAGCGGGGCGAGCAGGCGCTGACCGGCGGTCACGTGCGGGGCGACGCGCACGAGGACGGGCGTGAGGAACATGCTTGCGATGCCGGCCGCGAGCAGCGGGCGCATGGCCGACGCGTCGACGACCCCCGTGCTCTCGCCGAGCCGCACGAGGACGAACCCGAACTCGCCGAACTGCGCGAGGCCGACGCCCGCGAGCCACGCGACGCGCGCCGGAAACCGCATGGCGAGCGCCGCGAGGGTGGCGAGCGCGCCCTTGGCCCCGAGGAACCCCGCGAGCAGGAGGACCACGAAGGCCGGCTGTTCGAGGACCACCCGCGCGTCGAAGAGCATGCCGAGCGAGACGAAAAAGACGCTCACGTAGGCGTCGCGGAGCGGCAACATGTCGCCCATGGCGCGGTGGCCGTACTCGGTGTCGGCCACGATCATGCCGCCGAGGAAGGCGCCGAGCGCGAGGGAGAGCCCTGCCTGCGCGGTGAGCCACGCCGTGCCGACGCAGAGCGCGAGCACGGCGAGGAGGAAGACCTCGCGGCTTCGGCTCGCGGCGACCCAGCGGAGCGCGCGCGGCACGACGAGGCGCGCGACGAGGATGGTCACGACGACGACGAGCGTCGCCTTGCCGAGCGCGACCCCGATCTCCTTGGCCATGTCCACGCCCTGCATGTCCTTGCCGAGCATGGGCACGATGAGGACCATGGGGACCACGCAGAGGTCCTGGAAGATCAACGTGCCCACGATGAAGCGGCCGTGCGGGGCGTCGAGCTCGCGGCGCTCGGCGAGGGCGCGGAGCACGATCGCGGTGCTGGAGAGCGTGAAGACGAAGCCGTAAAAAACGCTGCGGCCCGTGGGTTGTCCGAGCGCCATGGCGACGCCTGCCACGACGGCGGTGGTGAGCCCGACCTGGATGAGCCCGCCGACGGCGACCTGGCGGAAGATGCTCTTGAGGCGCGCGAGCGAGAACTCGAGGCCGATGGTGAAGAGCAGGAGGACCACGCCGATCTCGGCGAGGATTTCGATCGAGTGGATCGAGCGCACGAGCTTGAAGCCGAAGGGCCCGACGAGGGCGCCCGAGAAAAGCAAGCCCGCGACGGTGGGCAGCTGCAAGCGCGAGAGGACGACCGTCACGAGGACGCCGAGAGCCGCGATGATCGCGATCTCGTCGAGAAGCGGGATATGGCCCATCCAAGGTCTCCGGGGTTCTGCCGGGAGCGTACCCTCGAACGCGGATCTTTTGAAGTCGAACGAAGGAAGCGCGGGGCGTGGCCGAGGACGAGGGGCGGCCCGAGCATTGCTTGACCTTCGGACCGAGGAGGTCCGCATGAAAGCTCTCTGGATCCTGCGTATCGTCGAGGGGCTCCCGCTCGATCCGCTCGTCGACGTTTTCCACGCGCCGCTGCGTGGTTTTCTGGAGCGCCATCCCAGGGTGCGCGCGACGCTCGATGGCACGTGGCTCGGGCATCCGCTGCATCCGGCGCTGATTCCACTTCCGATCGGAGCCTTGACGACGGCGCTCGTGCTGGATGTGGCGACGTTGCTCGGGGTCGGGTGGGCGCCGCGCGCGGCGGACCTCGCGGCCACGCTGGGGTTCGTGTCGGTCGTCCCCGCCGTGCTCACGGGGCTCACGGAGTGGAGTTACCTCGATGGAAATGCCCGGCGCG
>JANMGF010000066.1:0-6406 GCA_031374535.1 Polyangium sp. (in: bacteria) | reverse complement strand
AAGAAACGTTACGCAAGGCGAGCCAATGTCACTAATCACAACGGAGGCGGAACTCCTAGAGTACGTGGGCGTGCTCGCAGACGAGGTCGCCAAGGAGCGCGAGGTCAACCGCGTCCTGAGTGCGCGCATCGACGAACTGCTGCAGTTCTTTGGAATGCGCAGCGGCGCTGCCTCGCGTATCAACGACTACGACTACGCTGCCGGACGCGGTGCCCGTCGCGGCAACGCCCGTCGCGTAAGTTTTGGTGGCGGCGATACGGGTGCTGGCGTCGCGTGCACCAACAAGTCCTACGTTGTGAGCGGAGCCACTAGGACGGGCGCAAAGTTGTACCGCGTGTGCATCGAGCGAAATGGCCGCCTGCGTGGCGAGGAGCTGGAGCACGCGGGTGCGGTCGGGCGTGAATGCGCCGCGCACGGAAGCATTTTCGAGATAAAGAATGCCGCGGAGCGCGCCGAGGCGGAGCACGGGAAGGCAAAGCACGGAGCGGATCGAGCGGCTCGCGATGTAGGAATCGCCGCGGAAATGAGCGCTCTCGGTCGCGTCGTCGAGGGTGAGGATCTGAAGCGTGCGCCGCACGTACTGGATCAGGCTTTGGGGTAGATCATCGCTCTCTTCCAGGGGGATCGAGCGCCGCGTGAAGCCCGTGCCGCCGGCGACGGCGGCGGCCTCGACGAACAGCCTGTCGCCGTGCGAGAGGATCAAGACGCCGCGCTGGGCACCTGCGTTCTCCATGCTGATACGCACGATCTGCTCGAGCAGGCGGCCGAGGACGATCTCGCCGGAGACGGCCTGCGCCGCTTTCATGACCGTGGCCAGATCGATCTGCTCCACGCCGAGGCGCACCGATTGGCTCGCCTCGCTCCCGAGCCCCGCTTGATTCACGTGGGGGACCGCGAGCAGCGCGCCATGACGATCGATGAGCGCCGCGACCTTGGCCGTGGCGCCCCAGCGCTCGTAAAGATAACGCGCGTCGATGAGGTACCCCTTGGCCGCCTTGGGCCGACCGAGCGCGATCTGGTGGCGGCCGGCGAGCTCGTTCGCAATGGCCTCGTGGTGCAGATACGAGAACTCCCGCGCGGCTTCGATGGCTTGCTCGTAAAGCGAGGTGGCCTCGGCGTTCGCCGAGGTGACGCGCGCGATCTCCGCCAGTACGAGGAGATGACGGTGCCGGTAGTTTTCGGGCGCGTGCGGGACCCAGCGGCCGAGGATCTCGGCATTCGCGCGGATCTCGGCGAGCCGCGCCTCGCGCTCCTCGGGGCGCGCAGAGCCGAGCGACGCCGCGAGGATCAGCGCGCGATAAAAGAAGTGATCGGGATAAATCGGACTGTTCGGGATCACGTCCCGGCGCGTGTGCGCCTCCGCGCTCGCGGCGAGCGCCCCGTCGATGTCGTCGTAAAGGTAGAGCAGGAGCGATCGGAGCGAGTAATACCAGTGCACCCCCCATTCGAAGGCGAGCTTGGTGAAACGATCGACCACGGCCTCCTCGCGGAATGCGCCCTGGCTGAGCGAGAGGCGCCCCTCCGTGCGGCCCTCGAGGTTCAGGATCACGTGCTGCTCCATGTCGAGCTTGTGGAGCAGCGGCACGTACCCCGAGGCCTCGATGTAAGGCCGGTAGAGCTCGCCGACGTCGAACACGTCACGGAGCGGATCCCCCTTGATGAACCGCGTGGTGCGGACCCACGCGACGCCCCATGCGCCCCACCATCGATCGCCGGATCGGAGCGCGTACTCGTACGATTCGGTGTAAATGGGGACGCTCGTCTTGATGTGCTTCGCAAAGTGATTCGCGAAGTTGGCGTACGTGTTGTTGACCTTGGGGATCACGAGCGGGTTCTTGAACCGCTCGTTCACCGCCCGCGCGAGCTTGCCATAAGCATAGGCGCCAGCGTAATCACCCTGGTTCGAAAGAACGGCGGCGAACGCGACGTAACCACACGCGGAAAATTCGGTTTGCCCGTGGGTGATCGAGAGGACGATGGTATGCAGCGACGTGAGGACCGTCAGCGGCATGTCCCCGGTCATCAACGCTGCGGTCCACGTTTCGTGGAGCAGGCCCAGGCACACGGCCATGTCCTTGTCCTGCATCACCGGAAGGTCGATGAGCGAGCCCACGTCACGCCCCCCGATGAGCTAGGCGACGCGCGCGCCGAGCACGCCGATCTCGGCGCCGATACGCTCGATTTCGGTGGGCAGATCCATCTCGAAGAGCTTGAGGGACTCGCGCCCGAGGCGCACGCCAAAGACCATGTTCGAGGCCGTGAAGCAGATGCGCATCATCAATTGATAGATGTCGCCGATGTGCTCACGGGTCCGGGCCCGGGCCTTCGCGATCGCGAAGAGCTCCTCCGCGCGGGTCTGGTTGCCGCGGAGGAACCAGCATTCGATGAGCTCGCGGTGGATCGCGAACATCTCGTCGTACGAGCTCACCCACGCGTCCGCGGGCAGGAGCTCGATCGCGATCTCGAGATACCCCACGGCGGCGTGGTAACCCGTCGAGGCGCGCGCGCGCCTGCCGGCGGTGAGGTTCATGCGCGCGAGATCGAGGCGCTCCTCGGGTGAAGCCATCCGCATGCGGCCCGCGTCGAGGAGCCCCACGAGATCAAAGAGACGCTCGTCGCGTTGCTCCGGCCCGAAGCGGTCGCGGAGCAGACGCCCGATACGCAGGCTGAGCTCGGCGCGATCGTCGGCGGAGATCTGCGACGACGCAGCCTCACGAATGCGATCGTGCGCGAAACGACAACGAATGTCCTCCGCGGGCACTGCGTCCTCGTGTTCGATCCTCGACCAGACGTAATAGTTGTAGCTCTTGTCTTGCGGCATCAGGAGCCCGTCTTTCACGGGGTCCCACAGATCTTTGGCCACCTCGCGCGGGCCTGTGCCACCGATGATCGCGAGCGTGCCGAGATCGAAGGTCGTACCGAGGACGCTCGCGAGGCGGAGCAGCTCCTGCGATCGATCGGGGTAACGGCGTATCTTGGACACCATGAGATCCACGACGTTGGCGCTGACGCCGATCTCGTGAATACGCGGGAGATTCCAGCGCCAGCGGCGCTCGGCGCGGTCGAAATGGAGCGCGCCGTCGTGGTGGAGCATCTCGAGGAGCTGCGTGACGAAAAATGGGTTTCCGTCGGTCTTCTCCAGGATGACGCGGACGAGCGGCTCCGCGGTGGCAGCGTCGATGCGTAACGTGTCGCAGACGAGCGCGGAGACGTGCTCCTCTCCGAGAGCGCCGAGCGCGATACGCTCGATCGGGACGTCACGTTCGCCAATCTCACGGATCATGGTCACGATCGGGTGCGCCGAGGTGACCTCGTTGTCCCGGTACACGCCGATGAGCAGGAGGCTCGCGGGCCCCACATACGTGGCGAGGCGCGCCCAGAGCCGGAGCGACGCAGGATCCGCCCACTGGAGATCGTCGATGAAGAGCACCAGCGGGTGCTCGGGTTTGGCCATCGCAATGAAGAAGCTCGCCAGCGTGTTCTCGAATCGCTCGCGCGCCTCGACCGGCGCGAGCGGCACGAGCGGGGGCTGGTCGCCCAGGACGAGCCCCATTTCGGGCGAGAGGTCGACGATGAGCCGCCCATTGCCCCCGAGGGCCTCGTAGAGCTCGTCACGAATATAACGGAGATGCCCCTCTGGCTCCGTGAGGAGCTGGCGCGCGAGATCCGTGATCGCCTCGGGAAACCCGGTGAGCGGCGCCTGCGTGCCCTGCTCGCATTTGCCGTGCATGAAATAGCCGCGGCGCGCGGCGATGGGCTTGTGCACCTCACGCACGAGCGCCGATTTGCCGACGCCCGAGTACCCGTCCACCAGCACCACGCCCGGCCGGCCCCCGGCGCTCTTTTCGAAGGCCGCGAGCAGCGCGGTGACCTGATCCTCGCGCCCGTAAAGTTTTTCCGAGATCTGAAGCTTCTGCGAGATATCGTCGCGGGCCAGCGGGAAGGCGTCGATCCAGCCATGCTCACCGAGGAGGCGGGCGCATTTGGCTAGATCGGCGGCGACCCCGTGCGCGCTCTGGTAACGCTCCTCCGCGTTTTTCGCGAGGAGCTTCTCGACGATGGCCGAGACCTGCGCCGGGATTGTGGAATCAACCTCGGAAAGCAGCCGGGGCGCGAGCGCGATGTGGCAATGGATGAGCTCGAGCTCGTCCTTCGCCTGGAAGGGCGGCGCCCCCGTGAGCAGCGTGTAAAACGTGGCGCCGAGCCCGTAAAGATCGGAGCGGTGATCGATGGCGCGGTTCATGCGCCCGGTCTGCTCCGGCGAGGTATACGCGAGCGTCCCTTCGATGAGCCTCGGGCTGTAATACTCCTGCTTCTCGCGGGTGAGCCGCGACGCCATCCCGAGATCGCAGATCTTCAACTCGCCCGTCGCTGCGTTGAAGAGCAGATTGGAGGGACAAACGTCCTTGTGGATCACGTTTTGATCGTGGAGCACGCCGAGGGCGGCGGCGGCGGCGCGTCCTATCTCGAGGAAACGCGGCAAGTCGAGGGGACCGTGCGCCGTCACGTGGCTCGCGAGCGAGGCCGCCCCGAAGTCCTCGATCACGAGGCCACACGTCTTGTCCTGGGCGATGAGCCCGAGGTGGCGGACGACCCCGGGCACCTGGATCGATTTCCCGATCTCGTACTCGTGCTCGAGCGTGGCCACCTCGGTCGGGCGCGGGTACGCCGCCGCAGGCGATTTCACGATGACGGTACGGCCCTCCGCCTCGCCGAAAGCCCGATAGATGAGCGAGGTCGAGCTTCGATGGAGGGTCTCGACGAATCGGTAACCAGTCAGGGTCAACATGGGTCCTCGCGCACGGTGGGCCCTCGAGCGGGGCGGAAGCGATGGTCGTCGGGGAGCGTCATCGAAGGTCGCTCGAATGCGGCCTCATTCGGGCATCGAGGCCGGGCCTTGGTTCGGGTTGTACGAAGAGCGCCACCCGTCCTTGATGAACTTGGACGCGCCCTTGACGAGCGCGAGCGCCTTGGGGGACTGTGCCTGCACCTCGATCTGCTGGGTGAACAGGTTGCGGAAAACGGGGAAACGCGCGAGCAAGGTCGGAATGCTGAGCGGCGTCTCGAGGACCTGCGGCTGCAGGCGGAAGTAGCGGGTGCCGAGGAGGGCGTGGGCCATGTAATTGACGTCCTCGAAGGCCCCCGTGAAGGCCTCGCTCGTGGAGGTCGAGTAGAAATTACCCTGGGGAGGATTGGTGCGGGAGAGCGGGAAGCGCAGGGGCCCGAAGTTGTTGTTGCGGAGCCAGTAGTTGGAGAAGGCGCTGCCGTTGCCGATCGAAAGGAGGGCGACATCGTCGAGCCAGGCGCCATTCTTGTCAGGGTCGTTCGACTCCTCGCGGAGCATCCGGATCGTGTACGAGATGGCCTCGACGGCCGGATTCCCGGCGAACGACCCTGCGTCGGCAATGCCGCCTCGAAGCGCGCGCAGGCCGGCGGGAGACGCGGCGCCATAGGCCACGTCGGCGACGCGGTACGCGAGGTCCGGATCCTTCATGTTGCCGTGGCAATAGTTGGTGAAGAACTTGGGACGCCAGCTGCGGGTCGAGGCCGACGTGGCCGGAATGAAGCTCGGCAGCGTGGTCTCCCAGAAGGGCGGGACGCCGGCGTTCACCGGGCCGAAGTCGAGTTGCTTGGCGCCCGTCCAGCTGAAGGTGCTGATCAGGACGAGGTGCTTCAGATCGCCGAGCCGCATGTCGCCGAAGTGGCGCTGGAGCTGGTACTGGAAATCGCACGAGCCCACCCAGCCCCCGACGCCGAAGAGGCTCATGTACGCTGCCAGCGGGTTCATGTTGGAGAATATGCCAATGGGCTCTTTGAAGAAGTCGACGACCTCCACGAGCCCGTCGGCCGGGTTCTTGTGCTTGGCGAGGAGCAGCGAGATGACGGCGCCCGCCGAGATCCCTGCGAAGAGATTGACCTGGGGAAGGAACTTCTTGCTGTCTTTGCCGAGGGTGTCGTCGAGCTCCTGGATGAGCAAGGCGCTCATGAGGCCATAAAGGCCGCCCCCGTCGATCGACAAGATCTTGATGAGCTGGTGGTCCTTCGTGGTTTTTGGATCAATCCACAAGTCATCCATGACGCGCGTCTCCCTTCAGGCAGTTCATCAGCTTCTTGGCCAGATCCCGCACGTCGGGCTCCTGGATCATGCTCAGGTGATTGCCGCCAATCACGTGGATATCGATATCACCCACGCAACGGGTGTACCAGCCCATGGTGGCGTCGTTGGGGGATACCATCTGTTGATCGGGCGTGACGAAGAGGTCGAGCCCGCCCGCGTAGGCTCCCGGCGTGTACCGGAGCGCGGCGAGCTGATTGGCGAGGAGCACGCGGGCCTGGGGCCCGAGACCCGAGCCGCGTCCAGAAGGCGGCGACGTGGCTCCCTGCTGCGCGGCGAGCGCGCCCGTGG
>JANMGF010000033.1:0-3794 GCA_031374535.1 Polyangium sp. (in: bacteria) | reverse complement strand
GGAACGCGCCGTCCGCGCCCGTCACGGCATAAAAGCCGTTGTCGAGCACCTTGATCTTCGTGACCATCTGCGGGTGGATGTTGCAGTAGACGTCCACCACCCCCGCCTCGCGGAACGTGACGGACTTGCTCTCGCCGCTCTTGTAGAGCCCGAGATCGAAGCGCGCCGACTTCGAGACGGAAAACACGTTGTGGAAGACCTTGTCGTCGTTGGGAAACTCCACGGTCGTTCCCTTGACGATCACCATCAGGCCCGGCGTGAACGCGAGGTTCTTCTGGCGAATCTCACGCTTCGTTGAGATGGCGACTTGTCCGCCGGCCACGTTCTCCAGGTACACCACGATGCCCGACCGATCGGCCTTCGGAGCGTCGTCCACCAGGACCGTCACCACGCCCGCGACGTTGCCCACGGCCGGGGCTTCTGCGCGGCTCTCGGGGGGCGTCGTGGTCATCGTCACCGCGGCCGCGGCGATCGTGAGGGCGATCAGGGGAAACAGGGGACGCATGCGCCATTCTCCTCGCGCGTCAGTACTTCAGGATCATCGAGCTCGTGAACACGTCGTTCGGAAACGGGGGGGCGCGGCCCAGCTCGCGGTTCAGATTGTACTCGGCCTTCATGATCAAGTGGGGACCGAGCTCCATCCGTACCCCGGCGGTCGCGCGCACGACCTGGGAAAGGTAGACGAAGCTCTGGCCGCTCCGATGGAGCGCGTCACGCACGTCGACCCGGGCATACGGCGAAATCCAGTTCAGCAGCCGATATCCGATCTGCACGTAGCCGCCCCGGTAGCGCAGGCAGGGGGCGAGACCACAGGTCGTGTCCCCCGGGGCGGTCTTTCCCGAGACCACGCCCTGCATGAACTCGGCCGTCACGTCGAAGTCCCCCGCGTCGAGATGCAGATCCACGCCGACGTGCGTGTGCGACGCGTCCTCGGCACTTTGCAGATCCTGCGCCCCGATCGATCCGGAGAGCCCCACCTCGAGCCCGGCGCCGAGCGGCGCGCGTGAGCCGATACGGAAGGCCACGGTCTTCCAATCGTTCCGATCGATCTCGTTGTAGAATGGGAAATTCTCGCTCCCGTGGCTCCCGTTCGTCACGGCCAGGTTCAGGCTCATCGCGCCGTCCCAGAATCGGCCGCGCGCCTTCACCCCGAGCGGCGAACCGCAGGTATATCGGCAGAGCAAGGACGGCGTCACCGTGAGCCGGTCGGTCGCCTCGCGGCTCCTGTACTCCCAGCCGAGCACCGAATCGAACTTTCCTGCATACAGGCTGAGCTCGAAGCGCTCGATCGGCACGAGGTACTCGGCATAAGCGAGCTTCACGTCGATGAAATCGCCGAGCGCCCGATCCCCCGGCGCGGCGACGTCCCTCGTACGGGGCACGAAGTCGATCGAGGCCGTCATCGTGAGATCCTCGCGAGGCGCGGCGAACATCTGCATGTTGAGCGCGTTCACCGCGAACGACGATTTGCCGCCGCTGTCGATCGAGTCGAACGTGAGCGCCCGCGACTCGCCCGTGTCCGCCGGTTCGCCCCGCGCGTTCACCATCGTCGACAGGGGATCCCCATAAAAGACCCACGAGTCGGGGACCTGTCCCTCGAACTCCGGGAAATGGCGGCGCCCGAGATCGTTTCGTATGCCCGCGCCCGTGCCCGTCGCCCGGAAAAATCCGAAGTCGAGGTAACCGCCGATCCGCCCCGCGAGCGGCAGGAGCTTCTGGATTTGCTGATCGAAGAAGCTCGCGTCGTCCTCGAGCTTGGCGACCAAGTCCCGCGTCTTTTCGTTCTCTTTCGCGGCGCGTTCGAGCGTCGCCACGCGCTCGCGCATGCGACGGTTCTCCGCTTCGAGCCCTTCGAGCCGCGCTTCGATCCCCGGCGCCCCCGTTCCGGGTGACGCGGCTTGGGCCTCGTCTGCCCGCGCGAGGCCCGGGACGGGCGTCCATGCCATGAAGAGCACGATCGCGAGCGGCTTCCTCATGCCCTGGGCTCCGAGGCGACGATACAGGGACGCCCGCGCGCCGTCGAGCGTCGATCGCGCTCCCGCTCCGCGTGTCGATTCGCTAGGATCCTCGGTCGAGGGCGCACCGTGTTGTTCGAGAGCGTGAGCGAGCGTGCCGTGCGTCGAGGGGTTTCTTGAGCACGAGCGCCCTTCCCAGCGAGCTCCTCACGCGTTTCCGCAGCGTGGCGCTCGAACGCCTCGACCGCGTCGAAGGCGACTGGGGCTCCTTCATGCACGGCGACGGCGGCGAAGGCCTCGCAGCCGGGATGCAGCAAGAGCTGCACACGCTGAAGGGCGAGGCCCGCATGATGCACTTCGGCGCGCTCGCCACGCTTTGCCACGCGCTCGAGGGCCTCGTCGCGGTCGCCACGCGGCGCGGGCGCGTGCCCGAGGAGGTCGATCTCGTCGTGACCATGGCCATCCGGTTCATGGTCGTTTTCCTCCGCCGCAAGGACACGGCGCCGCCCGCGCGGATGGACGTCGATGGGTTCGTGCTCCAGATCGAGGAGGTCCTCGCGGATCTCTCGGCCGAGGAGCCCGACGCCCCGGCGCCCATGGTCGCGGCTCGAAGCGCCGTCGTGGATCTGCCCGACCGCGTCTCGCTTTCGACGCAGCAGCGCCTCGCCGCCCTCGCGGTCCGTGTCTTCCTGGAGCACGTGGCGTCTGGACGCGCGCGGGGCCGGCTCGGTGACGTCGTCCGCGCGCTCTCGGAGGAGGTCGCCTCGCTCGCGGCCGTCACGCTCGCGCCGAGGTTCGCGCCCCACGAGGAGGCCGCGCGGGGCCTCGCGGAGAGCCTCGGCAAGGAGGTCGAGCTCGTCTTCGATCTGGATGACACGCGCGTGCGCGCCGAGGTCGCCGAGTCGGTCGAGGTCGTGCTCTTGCACGCGCTCCGTAATGCGGTGGATCACGGCATCGAGGGGCCCGAGGCGAGGCGCGCCGCGGGCAAACACCGCGCGGCCAAGATCGTCGTTTCGGCGCGGCAGAGGGGCGCCGAGATCGACATTTCGGTGGAGGACGACGGCGCCGGCGTGAACCTCGAGGCCGTACGCGCGCGCGCTGTCGACCTTGGCCTCTCCACGCCCGAGCGCGCCGCCCGAGCGCGCGACGACGATCTCACCGAGCTCCTCTTCCGGCCGGGGATGTCCACGCGGACCGAGGTCACCGACGTCTCGGGCCGCGGCATCGGCCTCGACGCGGCGCGCGCGGCCATCCAGCGCGTCGGCGGGCGCTTGACCCTCGCGAGCCGCCGCGGCCAGGGCACCACGTTACGCATCCGCGTCCCTCAAGCGAGCCATCAGCTCCCCGTCGTCTGTTTTCCCGCGCGCGGGGCCGACCTCGTGCTCGCGGTCGCGGCCGGCACCGGCGTCCGTGTCGTGCCTGCCGAGGGAGGGCAACCAGCCCTCGATCCGGTGGAAGTTTTCGATATTGCTCCACCCGGCGGCGCCGAGAGCGGCGAGGGCTTGCGGATCGAGGTGCGGCGTGGTGATGCGCGTTTCACGTTGCGCGCGGGCGGCGAGCCTTACGCGGCCCTGGCCACGCGGCTTTGTCCGACCGCGGACGATTGCCCTGCGGAGATCGTGTCGGTCCACGGGGTCGACGCCCTGCTCGTACGCCCCGAATTGTTTTAGGGGCATCCCGTCGTGTTTTTTTGCCGCGCGTGAATCGTGCCCTATCGTTACGTCTGTCTTGCCGTGGCCCGGGCGAGTCGATAGGCTCCGGCCAATGGCTCCGTGCATGACGCACGGACGGCTTTCCCTCGACCGGCGAAAGGCTCATGAGCGCACCCAAGCGACGGAT
>JANMGF010000020.1:0-3207 GCA_031374535.1 Polyangium sp. (in: bacteria) | reverse complement strand
CCGCGGTCGGCGTCGGAAGCCGCGCGTTCGTTCCGCCGGGAAAAACGCCGGCACGGCGTCGCCTGCGATGGCCATCGCGTCTTGCCCGAAGGCGAAATAATACGGCGACGCGCCCACGGGCAAACGGAGCTTCAGCGTGCCCTCGTACGTCTGCGCGCTGTTGTTCTTGACCACGATGTCGAGCACGACGCGGGCCATGAAGCCGTCGATCGCGACCTTGGCTTGCATGCTCCGGACGGGCAGCGCTTCGCGATCGCCGATCTCGACGCGGACCGCGTGTGCCCCGCTCTGCGAGCGTTTCCACGTCGTCGCCTCCTCGGAGCCGGCGACGGATTTTGGCTTCGCGGGCGCCGCGGGTTTCGCGTCTTCCTTCGCCTCGACCGCCTTTTGCGCACCTCCCACGCCTCCCTGCGCGGGTCGAGACGCGCCCATCGGCGCTGGGGCCCCCTGCGCTTGCGCGGCCGGCGCGGCCATCGGAGGCGGCGGAGGAGATCCATCCTCGTCGCTTGCCGGTCGTGACTCCGACGAGGGCTCCGCGGGCATCGGCTCCGCTTCACCGTCGGACGGCGCCGCCATCCCGGGCATCGCCTCGCTCGGGCTCCGCGCCATCTCGGCAGGAGCGGATCCGCCGCCGCAGCCGCCCGCGCCCGAGGCGAGCGTGGTGAAAAGCCCGAGGAGCACGAGGAAAGCAGGCGTGCGTGAGGTCATGGCTCGAGCATAACGGAGGTTCACGGTGGGGCTTACAGGAAGATCGACCGAGGACCGCGCCGGCCTCTTGTGCCGCGCCGCGCTTCCCGGCACGATTCGTCGTACGAGTATGGCCCAGAGCTTTCGCCCCCGTCGCACCGCTCGATCCGCCCTCCTCGCCGCGGCGCTGGGGCTCGTCTCGTTTGGCGCCTCCGCCCCTGCCCGCGCGCAGACGTTTCCCGCGGACGCCGCCTGGAAGCCGATGCTCCGGGCCGGCGTGCCCGTCGCGGATCCCGCGGGGGACGCGCCTACCGGGCGGGACGTCGTGGGGGTGTCCACGCAGGCTTCTGCCGCGGCGTACTTCTCCGGAGATGCGAGCTTCCTCTACTTCCGGCTGCGGATCAACGACGCGGTGCTGCAGGTGCCGCCCGCGGATTACAAGGCGTTCGGCTGGGTTTGTCTCTTCGATACCGACGGCAACCTGCTGAGCCACGAGCTCTCCTTGGGCGTCGACGGGGTCTCGAACGTCGTCGAGCTCCGGCAAAACACGACCCCGCTGAACAACGGCTCGCCCGGCGATGTCTCCGAGCTTCTCGTGAAGATTTACCCCACGACGACCCACGCGCGCTCGATCGCCGCGGCCACGACGACCAGCGGCAACCCCGACGTGTTCCTCGATTGGGCCGTCGCGCGCGCGGATCTCGTGCCCGTCGGCGTCGGTCCCCTCACGCCGTTCCGGCTCGTCTGCGGCTCGTCGAACAATGCGCAGAGCCTCACGGCCGATCTGGTCTCGGACACGGGCGCCGTGACGGTCGGCGGGCTCGCGACGGATCCGGTCGCTTGCGACGGCTCCACGTGTTTTTACGCCTGCCCCGGCCTCGGCCAGCCGTGCACGGCCGGCACCGGGGCTTGCATCGCCACGGGCACGATCCAGTGTAATGGGCAAACCCCGTACTGCGACGCGTTCTCCGACGAACCAGGGACCGAGGTCTGCAATGGCACCGACGACGACTGCGACGGCTCCGTCGACGAGGATTTTGGCCTCGACGCGCCGTGCAGCGTGGGCGTCGGCGCGTGCACGGCGTCGGGCGTCGTCGTGTGCACCGCCGACGAGATGGCGAGCGAGTGCAGCGCCAAACCCGGGGATCCCGTGCCGGAGGCGTGCAACGCGATCGACGACGATTGCGACGGCGCCGTCGACAACGGGTTCGGGCTCGGGAGCGTATGCACGGTGGGCGTGGGCGCGTGCCTGGCGATGGGCGTCGTGGTTTGCGACGGGCTCCTCGGCGCGACTTGTAATGTCATGCCCGGCGCGCCCTCGAGCGAGACGTGCAACGGCGTCGACGACGACTGCAACGGCACGACCGACGAGGGCTGCGCCGACAGCGACGGCGATGGGCTGAGCGACGCGACGGAGATCATGATCGGCACGGATCCGGCCGACGCCGACTCGGACGATGACGGCGTGTCCGACGGCGCGGAGGTCTCACCCGCAGTGGACACGGACGGCGATGGCCTCGACAACGGGCTCGATCCGGACAGCGACGGCGACGGGATCTTCGACGGCACGGAGATGGGGTACGGCTGCGACGATCCCGCGACGAACCCTGCTTCTTCGACGTGCGTGCCCGACGGCGATCTCGGCGCCACGACGACGGACCCCACGAAGGCCGACACCGACGGCGGCGGCAAGGCGGACGGGCTCGAGGACATCGATCATGACGGCGTCGTCGATGCGGGCGAGACCAACCCGAACGATCCTTCGGACGACGATCTGTCCTGCTTCGCCGACGTGGATTGCGGCAATCCCGTGAGCGGCATGGTGTGCGACGCGGGCGCGTGCGTGCCGGGCTGCCGCGGCGCCGAGGGCAATGCTTGTCCGTATGGCGAAGTTTGCTCGTCGACGGACGCTTCGATCGGCGTTTGCACCGACGCACCCAACGAGTGCGCGCAGGATGCCGATTGCGGCGCGGCGGACAGCGGGCGCGTCTGTGACATCGCGGCGCGTCTCTGCCAGGCTGGATGCCGCGGCGCTGCGGGCAACGGTTGCCCCGCGGGTTCGTTCTGCGTCTCCGAGACGTCGGCGCTCGGCCTTTGTGCCCCGGAGCCCATCGTATCCTTCGAAGGCAACGGCGTGTTTTGCGCCGCGGCGCGTGTAGGGAGGTTCGGCGGCTTTGGCCCCGTGGCCCTCGTCCTCGGCCTCGCCGCGTTCGTCGCGAGGCGCCTCTGCGCGTCCGTACGCAGGAACGGCGGCCGGGAAAAACGAAGCTTCTTCGGCAAGATCCGGGGGTGACCCGGGCGCCGGGCTTTGATACCGTCGGAGGGACGGTCTTCGCATGCTCTTCACCCTCCGCGCCACGGGTCCACACGCGTCGGGGCTCGGGTACCTGCTGCACAAGCACCCCGACAAACTCCAGACGTTTCCCCTCGCTTTGGGGCGCGCGCACGTCTTTTATCCGGAGTCTACCGACTCGGCCGTGACGGCTGCGTTGCTCGTTGACCTCGATCCGGTCGCCCTCG
>JANMGF010000861.1:0-9250 GCA_031374535.1 Polyangium sp. (in: bacteria) | reverse complement strand
CCATGGGATCACCTGCCCGGCCACGCCGAGCGGACGCGGGTGCTCGCCCGGGAACGCGTACGCGAGTTTGTCGGCCCAGCCCGCGTAATAAAAGAAGTGCGCGGCCACGAGCGGCAGATCGACGTCGCGCGACTCCTTGATCGGCTTGCCTCCATCCATCGTCTCGACGACGGCGAGCTCGCGCGCCCTCTCCTGGATCACCCGCGCGATGCGGTAGATGTACTTGCCGCGCTCGATCCCCGAGAGCTTCGACCAGTATTTTTCGTACCCGACGCGCGCGGCCTTCACGGCGCGATCGACGTCTCGCTCGTCGGCCTCGGCCACCTCGGCGAGCTTCTGCTCCGTCGAGGGGCTCTCCGTGTCGAAGTACTTGCCGGACTCCGGCGCCACCCACTTGCCGCCGATGAAGAGCTCGTACCGCGGCGCGATGCGGACGTGATCGGTGGCCTCGGGCGAAGGCGCGTAGACCCACGCCTTGCCGAAGTCGAGCGTCGCGCGGTGCGTTGGGTGCGTGGGATGCGTCGTGTGCGTCGGGTGGACCGGGGACACGGCGGCAGGATCGCTTCCGTTCGTCGTCACGAGGGTCGTTTCCTTGGCGGTCATCTTGGCCCTAGTCCTTGCTGAAAGAATCGCCCGACTGGTAGGCGCCCGTGCGCTCCTTCTCGAGCTGCATGAGCACGTCGTTGAGCAACGTCGACGCGCCGATGCGGAACAGATCCGGCGTGAGCCAGGCGTCCCCGAGCGTCTCCTTGACGAGGACGAGGTTGTGCAGCGCCTGCTTCGCCGTGCGGATCCCGCCCGCGGGCTTCATCCCGATCCGCTTGCCCGTCGCATAATAGAAATCGCGGATCGCCTCGAGCATCACGAGCGTCACCGGGGGCGTCGCCGCGGGCGTGATCTTGCCCGTCGACGTCTTGATGAAGTCCGCGCCCGCGAGCATCGCGATCTGACTCGCCTCGCGCACGAGATCGTACGTACCGAGCTCGCCCGTCTCCAGGATCACCTTGAGATGCGCCGCCCCGCACGCCTCCTTCACTGCCGCGATCTCGTCGAAGACAAGCGTCTTCTCGCCCGAAAGGAGAGCGCCGCGATCGATCACCATGTCGATCTCGTCGGCGCCCCACGCGACCGCGCGGCGCACGTCCTCGAGCTTCACCTCGAGCGCGGAGAGCCCGCTCGGGAACGCCGTCGCCACGCTCGCGACCTTCACCGAGGATCCGGCGAGCGCGCGTTTCGCCACGGGGACGAGCTTCGGGTACACGCAGATCGCGGCGCAAGGCGGCACCTCGGGGGAGGCGTCGGGCCGCATCGCCTTCTGGCAGAGCTGCGTCACCTTGCCGGGGGAGTCCTTCCCCTCGAGCGTCGTGAGATCCATCATCGCGACGGAGAGCAAGAGCCCGGCGACCTTGGCCTCTTTCTTGAGGCTGCGCTTGCCGAGGGCCGCCGCGCGCTCCTCGACCATCACCTTGTCCACGGTGGGCGCCGAGAAGTCCGGGTATGTTCGCGCCCCGATCGGCACCGCCGCGCCATTGCCGTTCCCGCGTTGTGCAGCCATCGACGCGGACCCTACCAGAAGGGCACGCGCGAGCCTACCCGCGCCGCGTTTTCCCTGCTAAGGCTGGCCAGGTGCAGAGCGGATCCGGCCTCGTCTTCGTCAATGGCATCCGCCTCTACATCCATCGTTTCCAGCCCGCCAGCGCGCGGCCGAGCGGCCTGACGGTCCTGCTCCTCCACGGCTTCCTCGATTCGGGAGCCACCTGGGATCTCGTCGCCGAGACCCTCGCACGCGCAGGGCACGACGTGCTCGCGCCCGACCTCCGCGGCTTCGGCGAGAGCGACTCCATCGGCGCCGGCGGCTACTACCACTTCCCCGATTACGTCAGCGATCTGGCGGCGCTGCTCGATATCCTCGCGCCCAAGCGCCTCGCCCTCGTCGGCCACTCGATGGGCGGCACGATCGCCTCCCTTTTCGCAGGCGCCAGGCCCCAGCACGTCGAACGGCTCGCGCTGCTCGAAGGCCTCGGCGCGCCGGCCACGGATCCCTCCGCGGGCGTCGATCGCATGCGCACCTGGCTCGACGATCTCGGCTCGCTCGATCGCACCCCGCGCGCCGTCGGCTCCTTCGACGAAGCGCTCCACAGGCTCGCGCGCAGGCACCCGCAGGTCCCCCGCAGCATCCTCGAGAGCCGCGCCCGCCTGCTCACCCGCACCCACTCGGGCCGGCTGTCCTGGGCCTACGATCCGATGCACCGCACCACGGCGCCGATGCCCTTCCACCTCGACGCCTACAAGTGTTTCCTCCGCCGGATCACGGCGCCCACGCTCTACGTGAGCGGCGGCGTGACCGGCTTGCGTCTGCCCGACGAGGCCGAGAGGCTCGCGTGCATCCGCGCGGCCCTGCACGTCGATCTCCCCGACGCCGGCCACATGATGCACTGGACGAGCCCCGACGCTCTCGCCGATCGCCTGCTGCGTTTCTTCGCCTCGCCCGAAGGCCGCCCCGGCCTCGAAGGCTGACCTCGCACGCTCAAGGAAAGGTACCGTGGCAGAAATCACCCGCAAAGAGCTGGTCCTCGCGCTCATCGCCGCCGGGGATCACCCGCGGCTCATGGGCGTCGATCTATCGGGGCTCGATCTCTCCGGCCTCGCGCTCCATCGCGCCAACCTGGCCCGCGCCAACTTGAGCGGCGCGAACCTCCTCATGGCGAACCTCTTCGGCGCGAACCTGAAGGGCGCGAACCTGAAGGGCGCGAACCTCACCCGCGCCGATCTCGAGGGCGCCTATCTCTCCGGCGCCAACCTGAGCGGCGCCATCCTCGTCGACGCGATCCTCACGGAGGCGAACCTGACCGACGCCACCTTCGACGGCGCCGATCTCACCCGCGCCGTCCTCGACGACGTGAAGGGTTATCGCGGCGCCGCCGATTGAATTTTCCATCGGAAAACGGCACGCTGAGCGCCATGCGACGCTTCAAGTTCTTGCCTTCTTCCCTCCCCTTCCCCGTCCTCTCGCTCGCGCTCGCGACCGGCCTGCTCCTCACGGTGAGCAGCTCCGGATGCGGCACCGATCGCGCCTGCTTCGTCTGGACCGAAGCCGAAGGCGCGTGCCCCGCGCAAGGCGAGGCCCTCGACTTCTTCCAGGGCGACTTCTGCTCGAGCAGCATCATCTCGGTCGACAGCGAGCCGACGTTCGATGCCGACGCGTGTTGTTACGACGTCAGCGAGGACAACGCGGGCTTCGGTAGCTGCTTTCCGGGCGAACCGCAGCCCGAGACTTCGGTCGCGGTGGGCGTCGGAGGGTTCGGCGGCGTGGGCGGCTTCGGCAGCGGCGGCGCCGGCGCGGCGGGATCCGGCGCGGGTGGAGCCGGCGGCGACCCGGGCTGCGCGACGTGCAAGCAGTTCTTGCTCGAGGACATGCCGCCCGAGCTCTGCCCCGCGTCGGTCCAGCGTTACGAGGCCTTCACCGACTGCAAGTGCCTCGGCGCGTGCGCGTCGGTGTGCGGCGCGTCGTGCATGTCGAGCCAGGTCCCCGCCTCCGACTGCGAGAGCTGCCTGCTCGACACGGCGAGCGGCTGCGGCACGGAGTTCCTCGACTGCTCGAACGACACCTGATCAGAAGTTGATCTTGCCGACGCTGGGCGCCGTGGTCGTGCCGCCCGGCGCCGGCACTTTTGGGGTGGTGGTGCCCGCCGCGCCGAAGGGTTTCGCCGAGGACGTGCCGGTCCCGAGCGGCGCCGCGGGCTTGACGCTCGACGTCGGCTGCGGCGTGGCCGTGGGCGTCTCGATCTCGAGACCGTCGTCGTTCGGCGCGGCCGCTGCACCGGCCGACGGCGCGGGCGCCTGGGTCGCTTGTGGCGTCGCCGCGGGGGCGGCGCTCGGCAAGGCTGGGGCGGGCGTGACCGCGGGCGAGGCACCGGCCGCAGGCTCGGCGGATTTCACGTTCAGAAAAAACGCGGCCGCGCCGCCCACGCCCACCGCGAGCGCGAGGAAGACGAGGCCCACCACCGTCGCCGCCGACATGCCGCGGCGCTGCGAGGACACCGGGACCGAGATCGGCGCGGCGGCGCTGGTGCTCGCGCTGACGCCCGAGCTCGGCCCTGCGCCCGTGAGTGACGGCCGCTCCTGCCCCGGCATCATCCCTTGCGGCTGCATCCCCTGCTGCGGATACGGCATGGGCGTCTGCGTCGCGGGGTACCCCTGCTGCTGCTGCGTGGCCTGCGGCTGCCCCGTGTACGGCGGCAAGTTCGGCTGCGACAAACTCGACGGCGCGAGCAGCTGCCGGGCCGCGCTGTGCTCGAACGCCGCCGCGCGCACCGCGTCCTGCAGCGTGCGGAGCTCGGCCAGCATCTCCTCGGCCTTCTGGTAGCGCTGCTGCGGCCGGCGCTGGACCGCGCGCATGACCACGCTGACGAACCCCTGCGAGATCCGATCGTTTCGCCCCGTCTGGAGCTGCGGCGCGTCCGTCATCAGCTTGCCGCGCGCGAGCTCTGCGTCCTGCGCGTCGCCGAAGATGTGCCTCCCTGCGATCGCGCGGTAGAGCATCGCGCCCACGGCGTAGAGATCCGAACCTGCCGTGACGTCGCGTGAGTTCAGGATCTGCTCGGGCGCCATGTACTCGAGGGTCCCGAGCGCCATGTCCGCGCGCGTGAGGTTCGTCTGCTCCAGATCTTCGCCCGCGCCGGACTCGATACGCCCCATGCCGAAGTCGACGATGATCGCGCGCGCTTTGCCGCTCGCCTGCGGCTCCATGATGATGTTGCCGGGCTTCATGTCGCGGTGGATCACGTGGGCGCGATGGAGATCGCAGAGCGCGTCCACGACGTCGCAGCCGATGTCGATCGCCTCCTCCACGGTGAGGCGCCGCTGGTGCAGGACCTTCGAGAGCGGGCTGCCCTCGATGTACTCCATCACCAGCACGAGCCCGACGGTCGGGTCCTCGATGAAGTCCACGACACGCGCGACGTGATCACTCCGAATGCGGCCGAGCAGGTTCGCCTCGCGCCGGAACCGCGCGATCACCTCCCGGTCGTAGGCGGCCGCGGGGAGCAGCGTCTTGATCGCCACCTTCATGCCGATCGCGAGGTGCTCACCGGCCCACACCTCGCCCATGCCGCCCGCGCCGACTCGCGCGTCGACCCGGTACCGTCCCGCAACGATTGAGCCCGGAGCCAGATCCATAAGTATCGACCATGGTAACGGAAACCGACGGCGAACCGACAAAAAGGTGAGACGTGCGCCCGCGCCTCGACGGCGGTAACGGTCGGCCGTGCAGATTGTCTACTGTGGCACCGGCTGGTTCCCCGTCGTCGACGCCATTCGTGTGCGGCTGCCCCCGGGCGTCGCCATCCGCGCGTGGGACCCACGCTTGCCGCTCGCCGGCCAGATCGAGGACGCCGACATCCTCTTGCCTTCGAACGCGCGCCTCGACGCAGCCGCCCTGGCCGTACCGCGGAACCTCCGCCTCATCCAGCAGCCCGCGGTCGGCACCGAAGGCATCGACCTCACGGCCGCGCGCGCCCGGGGCGTCCCCGTGTGCAACACACCCGGCACGAACGGACAATCCGTCGCCGAGGCGGCGCTGCTCTTGATCCTGGCCCTCGCGCGTCGTTTCCCCCGCGCACAACGCGCCTTCGCCGAACGATCCATCGGCGTGCCGCTCGGCCTCGAGCTTTCGGGCCGCACGCTCGGGATCCTCGGCCTCGGCCGCTCCGGCAGCGCTCTCGCCCGCGTCGCCGAGGCCCTCGGCATGCACGTCCTCGCCGCGCGTAGCACGAGCACCCGCGACGACCTCTTCGACCTCGCCGCGCAGAGCGACGTCGTCAGCGTGCACTGCCCGCTCACGCCAAAGACCCGTGGGCTCGTGGGCGCCGCGTTCCTCTCACGCATCAAGCCGGGCGCTTTGCTCGTCAACGTCGCGCGGGGCGCGATCGTCGACCGCGAGGCCCTCGTCAAGGCGCTCGACGACGGGAGGCTCGGCGGCGCGGGGCTCGACGTCTTCTGGGAGGAGCCGTGGGATCCTTCGGATCCGCTTTACCACCGTGACGACGTGGTCGTTTTGCCCCACGTCGCCGGCTCGCAGGAGGAGGCCATGGCCCGCATCGCCGACATCGTGGCCGGCAATGTGGCGCGGCTCCTGCGTGGGGAGCCTTTGCTGCATCGGGTCGACTGAAAGCCTGCGGTCCTGTGATCGAGTCTCCCGTCGTGCATCGCCGTGGACTAACGTCCCGCCCCCGCCATGGAGGTTGCAGCCTTCGTCGAGAAGTGGAGCGACTCCGAGCGCGCCAACAAAGATCTCTTCCTCGCGGAGCTCTGCGACGTGCTCGGCGTCCCCCGGCCCGAGCCCGCCACGGGCGACCCGTCACGCGATCTGTACGTCTTCGAGAAGCCGATCCCGATGACGCAGGAGGGCGGGAAGGTCACGACGAAGCGCGCGGACCTCTACAAACACGGCTGCTTCCTCCTCGAAGCGAAGCAAGCAGCCGCCGCCGGGACCAGGAAGAGCGGCAAGACGCAGCGCGGGACGGACTGCTGGGATCTCGCGATGGTCGATGCGCGCGGGCAGGCCCTCGGCTACGCGACCGCGTTGGACGAGCCGCCGCCGTTCCTCGTCATCTGCGACATCGGCTACGTCTTCGAGCTGTACGCCGGCTTCGACGGCACGGGGCGCTGGCCCGCGTTCCCGAACGCGCTGAACCGTCGGATCTACCTCCGCGACCTCGCCAAGCACCTCGACACGTTACGCGCGGTCTTCACCGATCCGCTCTCCCTCGACCCGTCGCGTAGGGCGGAGAAGGTGACGCGTGAGGTCGCCGCGCAGCTCGCGGAGCTGGCGAAGAAGCTGGAGGCCGAGAAGAACCCGCCCGAGGCCGTCGCCAAGTTCCTGATGCGCTGCATCTTCACGATGTTCGCCGAAGACGTGGCGCTCCTGCCGTCGCGGCTCTTCACGGAGGGCCTGGAGCACCACTGGATCACGAACCCGCGCGGCAAGCTCCTCCGGTTCAACGGCGGGCTTTTCAACGATCCGACGGGCCTCCGGCTCTCGAAGGAGTCGCTCGCGCTTTTGCTCGAGGCCGCGCAGCGCGACTGGTCCGAGGTGGATCCGGCCATCTTCGGGACGCTCCTCGAGCGTGCCTTGAACCCGAAGGAGCGCCACAAGCTCGGCGCCCATTACACGCCCCGCGCCTACGTGGAGCGGCTCATCCGTCCGACGATCGAGGAGCCGATGCGCGAGGAATGGGAGAACGTGCAGACGGCGGCGCGTAAGCTCTACCAGGACGGCAAGGCGGAGGAAGCTCGGGAGGCCGTCCGCGCCTATCATACGAAGCTATCCCAGACGCGCGTCCTCGATCCGGCCTGCGGCTCGGGGAACTTCCTTTACGTGACCCTCGACCTCTTCAAGCGGCTGGAGAGCGAGGTTCTTGCCCTGCTCCACGACCTCGGCGAGCGGCAGGAGCTCCTGTACGCGGAGGGGATCCGCGTGACGCCCGGTCAGTTCCTCGGGATCGAGGTGAAGCCGTGGGCGAAAGAGATCGCCGAACTCGTTTTGTGGATCGGTTACCTCCAATGGCACTTCCGCGCCTTCGGGAAGCTGACGCCGCCGCCGGAGCCCGTGCTCCAGGACTTCCGGAACATCGAATGCCGGGACGCCGTGCTGGCGTGGGATCGGGAGGAGCTTGTCCGCGACGCGAAGGGCAAGCCTGTGACGCGGTGGGACGGGGAGACGATGAAGACGCACCCCGTCACGGGGGAGAGGGTGCCCGATGAGACGGCGACCGTTCCCACATCTACGTACGTGAACCCTCGAAAAGCGCGCTGGCCTGATGCCGATTTCATAGCAGGCAACCCGCCATTCGTTGCCAACCGCAACATGCGGAGCTTTTTCGGGGACGGTTACGTGGACGCGCTCCGCGCGGCATACCCTGAATTCCGGGATGCTGCCGACTTTGTCATGTATTTCTGGTGGCGCGCGGCTAGCTTGGTCGGCGCACGGACAGTTCGCCGTTCGGGGCTGATCACGACCAACAGCATCCGCATGGTCCAAAATCAAGGCGTGGTCCGCCAGGCGCTTGCATCCAATTGCAAGCTCGTGTTTGCCATACCGGACCACCCGTGGCCTGATGATCCCACGAATGCCAAGGTGCGCATATCGATGACGGTGGTGGCCCATGAGGACGAGGCTTCGTTCCCTCGGCTTTTGCTGACGCCGATGCATGATCGGGTCGCGCGAGGCCAGGACCGAATGACCGTTGTCGCAGAGTCGGACCTCCGCGCAGCGCATGTATCTGCACTTTCTGCTGATCTTTCACCGCAAATTGACGTGTCTGCACTTCGGGATCTGCGTGCTGCCGAGCAGCTCGACAGCGCGGGCATGAAGCCCTATGCAACGGGGCTCGTGATCTCGTCCGACATTGCGCACAAGATCCTTCCGGACGCCGAAGCAAGAGCACGATACGCTCCACCATACCGCAATGGCCAGGATATCGGCCAGGCACCTCGGGGCGTGCATGTGCTCGATCTGTTTGGAATGTCCGAAGCAACGCTTCGCGCCACACTTCCAGCAGTGTACCAGCACGTCCTTACCCACGTTCATCCAGGCCGCAAGATGGAGAGGAATAAAAGGCTTCGCGACGAATGGTGGCTCTTCGAGGCGAATCGACCGCAGCTACGAGAGGCAACCAAAGGACTCGAGCGCTACATCGTGACGGTCGAAAATTCGCCTGTTCGGGTGTTCGTATTCCTCGACAGCGACATCCTGCCGGATCAAAAGCTCCGCGTGATCGCGGCCGCGGACGCCTTTGTGCTCGGTGTTCTTTCGTCTCGACCCCATGTCGTGTTCGCCAACCGGCTTGGCGGTAGGCAGGGAGCAGGCAACACGCCCGTCTATAACACGCGCTGCTTTACACAGTTTCCCTTCCCCGCGCCTCCCGCGAAGCTGTTGACCCGAATCAGGGGGCTGGGCGAGTCGTTGGATGCTCACCGCAAGCAACAGCAAGCTGCGCACCCAGGATTGGCGCTAACGGGCATGTACAATGTTCTTGAGAAGCTCCGCGGCGGCAAGCCTCTCACGGACAAGGAGCGCGCCATCCACGACAAGGGTCTCGTTTCCGTCCTGAAGAAGATCCACGACGACCTCGACGCCGCCGTCTTGGAAGCATACGGCTGGCCCTCGGACCTGACCGACGAGCAGATCCTCGAAAAACTCGTTGCCCTGAACGCCGAGCGGGCCGCCGAGGAAACGCGCGGGATCGTC
>JANMGF010000846.1:0-7338 GCA_031374535.1 Polyangium sp. (in: bacteria) | reverse complement strand
TCTCGATGCGATCACGCTGGTACGCCGAGGACGCGAGGCCAAAACGAGCCTCGATGAGGTCCTCGAGGCTCTTGGCGTCGCGTGAGGCGCTCATCGCGCTTCTTCGCTGGAGAGAGAAGAGGAAGACGCACCCCGCGAGAGCGCGGCGACGGTGGCCTCCGGGAGCAGCCGCGCGGCGTCCAGCACCGCGAGCGCCTGCCCGTCGAGCGAGCCGAGGCGCTCGACCTCCCGCGGCAGGGCCTCGCCGAGGAGCGGCGGCATGGCCTCGAACCGTGTCTCGTCGATTTCCTCGATACCCAGGATGTCCTCGACGAGCAGCCCGATCCGCCGCTCGCCCGCCCGAACGAGCACGAGCCGCCGGGCCTCCCCGCGCCCTTCCCCCCCGAGAACGGACGATAACGAGAGCACCGGCACGACCTCGCCGCGGACCACGGATAGACCCGCGACGAAGCGCGGCGCGCTCTCGACCGGATCGATTGGCAACGGTCGCATCGTCTCGATGACGGAGGAAGCGGGCAACGCGCAGACCCACGACCGCGCCCGCACGAGCAAAAAAGACCGCTGAGCCGTAGGCTGTTTCATCGCTGATCTAATCCCATCGCACGCGCCCAGGCCCTTGTAAAGCGGGAGATCCGGGGATCGCCAGCGTCAACCCATTGTCGCATGCCTTTCCGACGATACGCGTGTTCCACGCGAAAAACGAATGGCTGGCGGAGTGTCGCCGCGGCGCCTCGATTTTCATCGCGCCGCCTCGCGCCGGAGCTTCCAGACATGTTCTGCCGGATACCTCCGCGCCCATTCGAGCGGCGCATATCCTTCGTACGTCGTCGTCGCGCCTTCCGGCGGCCGGATCTCCACGAGGTCCTCGACCACGAGCCCCGAGCGCCGGAACAGCCGGATCCACTCGCCGTACGGGAGCTGGAACGCCGTCCCGCCGTCCGCTTCCTCCCAGGGCGACATGCCGAAGTAATCGTTCACGAGGCCGGGGACGACCCGGTCCGTCACCCGATCCACGACGAGCCAGAGCAACGGGGAGGCCATGTTGAAGGCGAAGAGCCCGCCCGGCCGCAGGAGCCGCGCCGCCTCGGGTACGGCCTTCTGCGGGTCCGCGAACGTCATCGCCCCGTGGTCGCAGAACACCACGTCGAAGCTCGCATCGGGAAAAGGCGTGTCCTCGGCGCTGCCTTGCACCAGCGTCACCGAAACACCTTCGCGCGAGGCGAGCGCGCGCGCATGGCGGAGCTGCTCGTCGGACAGATCGAGCCCCGTCATCCGCGCCCCCCGCCGCGCGAGCGCCACCGACCACTGCGCGGCGCCGCAGCCGAATTCGAGCACGTCCTTGCCCGCGACGTCCCCGAGGATCCCGAGCTCACGCTCTGGAATGGCCCACACCCCCCAGGTCGGCTCCACGATGCCGAGCTGCTCGGCGTGTTGCTCCTGGTATTCGGACGCGATGCGGTTCCAGTACGCCTGGTTCTTCGCGATGTGATCGGCCATCGACATTCTACGCTCGCTCGAGCGGCCTCCCGTTTCGTAACGGTATCACGGCGCCCCGTGTTTTCGGCCTCGTTCAGGCCGCGCCCGGCAGATCTCGCTGGGCCGCCTCGTCCGCGATGCGACCGAACTCCGCGCCCGTCAACGTCTCGCGCGCGAGCAGCGCATCCGCCGCGGCCCGCAGGCTCGATCGCCGTCCTTCCAGCAGGGCCTTGGCCCGCCCATAAAGCTCGTCGAGCCGGTCGCGCACCTCCTCGTCGATCTCGCGCGCGGTCTCGTCGCTGCACATTCGCTCTTCTTGCATCACGCCGAGCAGGGGCGCGCCCACGGTCCGCGTGAGCGCGGATAGGCCGAGTCTCCGGCTCATCCCGAAACGTGTGATCATCTCCCGCACGACCGCCGTCGCGCGCCCGAGATCGTCGTGCGCCCCCGTCGACGGTTCGCCATGGCAAAGCTCCTCGGCCGCCCTGCCGCCGAGCATCACCATCACGCGCGCTTCGAGCTCCGTTTCGGTGAGCACGTGCCGCTCGTCGCGCGGGACCTGGATGGTCACGCCGAGCGAGATCGCGCGCGCGACGATCGAGACCCGCTCCACCGGATCGGCCTCGGGCAAGGCGTGCGCGACGAGGGCGTGGCCCACCTCGTGAACGGCGACGCGGCGCCTCTCGGCCGGCGTCATGATGAGGCCGCGGCGACGGAGCCCGAGCTGCACGCGATCGAGCGCGTCCTCGAAATCGGCCTGCGTGATGGACGTGCCGTTCCTGCGCGCCGCGGCGAGCGCAGCCTCGTTCACGATGTTCGCGAGATCCGCGCCGGCCATGCCAGGCGTCCTCCGGGCGACGGCGCCGAGATTCACGTCCGATCCGAGCGGGAGGCGCCGCGCATGGACGGCGAGGATCGCCTCGCGCCCTGCGAGATCCGGCCTGTCGACGATCACCTGCCGATCGAAACGACCGGGCCGGAGCAGCGCCGGATCGAGCACCTCGGGCCGGTTTGTCGCGGCCATCAGGATCACGGTGGCGCGTGGGTCGAAGCCATCGAGCTCTGCGAGGAGCTGCTGGAGCGTCTGCTCTCGTTCGTCGTGCGTCGCGAGCGCGCCGAGGCCTCCGCGGCTGCGCCCGACCGCGTCGATCTCGTCGATGAACACGATACACGGCGCGTTTTTCCGGGCCTCGTTGAAGAGGTCACGCACGCGCGCGGCGCCGAGCCCGACGAACATCTCGACGAACTCGCTCGCGTTGAGCGAGAAAAACGGCACCTCGGCCTCGCCTGCGACGGCGCGCGCGAGGAGCGTCTTGCCCGTGCCCGGGGGTCCGACCAGCAGGATTCCCCGCGGAATGCGCCCGCCGAGCGCGCGGTAACGCGCGGGGCGTTTCAGGAAATCGACGACCTCCACGAGCTCGTCTTTCGCCTCGTCGACGCCCGCGACATCGGTGAAACGCACGGGATCGCGCCCCGCTCGATCGTAGAGCCGGGTCTTGGCGCGCGTGAGCCCGAGCGGCCCTCCAGCGCCACCTCCTGCCGACCTTCGTAGGGCCGCGAAAAACAGGAAGTTGATCGCCACGAGCGGCACGATCCACCAGAGCGCCATCACCCAGAACGGCGTGCGTGAAGGCCGCGCGTCCACGGGCACGTGTTTCGCGAGGAGCGCGTCGACGAGTGGCTCGCGATCGACGTTCGGGATGCGCCCCGTGCGCACCGCCTCCTCGGCCTCGGGCGACGTCGGCAGGAGGCCGGGCGGCTTTTTCGTCGTGTCCGCGGGCGGAGGGGTCTCCGGCTTCAACCGGAGCACGACGTCATCCGCGGTGATCGAAGCCGACGCGACGCGCCCCGCATCGACCAGCCGCACCGCCTCGTCGTACGGCACCGAGCGAGCGCCCGCGGGCCTGAAGACGCCCGAAAACGCGAGCGCCGCGAGGATCAGGAACGCATAGAAGATCCAGGTCCGCGCGCGTTGGGTCGGGTTGGCCTCGGGCATCTTCCACGAGGCCATGGGGACTTCAGGTCGATCCGTCGATGGGCTCCCCGCACGCGGCGCGATACAGGCGGACCGTCTCTGCCATGCCGAACACCAGCGCATCGGCCGTGAGGGCGTGGCCAATGGAGACCTCATCCAGAAACGGCAACGCTCGGACGAGCGGGGGGAGGTTCTCCCGCGTCAGGTCGTGACCTGCATTGAGCCCGAGCCCCACGTCCCGCGCCGCCTCGCCTGCTTGCCGTAACTTCGTGAGCTCCACGGCGCGGAGCCCGGGATCGAACGCGCCTCCATACGGCCCCGTATAAAGCTCCACGCGGTCTGCGCCCACGTGCTTCGCGAGCGCGCCCATCCTCGCGTCCGCGTCGACGAAAAGTGACACACGCATGCCCGCGCCGTGCAGCCGCGTGATCACCTTCCCGAGGAGCACGTCATGCCGCCCGATGTCCCAGCCGTGGTCCGACGTGGACTGCGACGGATCGTCCGGCACGAGCGTCACCTGATCGGGCTTCACTGCCTCCACGAGTGCGAGGAATTCGTCCGAGGGATACCCCTCGATGTTGTATTCCTTCCCCGGATACTGCCCGCGCAGGAGGGCCGCGATCTCGTGCACGTCGGTGCGGCGGATGTGACGTTCGTCCGGGCGCGGGTGCACCGTGATCCCCTGGGCGCCCGCGTCGAGGGCGATGCGGCAGATCCCGGTGACGGACGGCCACGGCAAATTGCGCCGGTTCCGGAGTTGCGCCACGGCATTCACGTTCACGCTGAGCTGGGTGGTCATCGTCGTTGGGGGACAAAAGCCCTGGGAAATCCCGTGTCTGTCAAGGGAGAAATGCATCCACGGCCGTTCGTGGGACGAGCGCGCGTTCGACTTCCCATCCATCGCGGGAAGGTTCATCATCGTACATCGTCCAAGAGGGGGCCACGAGCCCGTTTCGAGCCGTCAGCCCGGCGCGGCCTCTTCCACCGTGTACAGCGCCATTTCCTCGCCGACCCCTTTCAATGCCGCCGACCCGACCGCCTTTACGGCGATCGCCCCGCGCACCCGCCTCGCCACCTCCTCGCTGAGCAGGAGCGGCGGCTTCGGGGGTTTGGCCAGGCTCTCGATTCGCGCCGCCACGTTCACGTTGTGCCCGATCACCGTGAACTCCATCCGCTCCGAGCTGCCGAGATACCCCGCCACCACCTCGCCCGCGTGGATCCCGATCCCCGCTTTCAACGTGATCCCGTGCGCTGCCAGCGTTTCATTATACTTCGACAAACGCTCCCGCATCTCGATCGCCGCGCGCACGGCAGCGAGGGCCGGATCCACCCTGCCCTTGTTCCCTGCCAAACCAAAGACTGCGAGCACGGCGTCGCCGATGAACTTGTCGACCATCCCGCCGTGCGCCTGGATCGCCGCGACCATCTCGGCGAAGTATCCGTTCAGGACCTCGATCAGCCGCTCCGGGGAGAGGGATTCGCTGAGGGGCGTGAAATCGCGGAGATCGCTGAACAACATCACCACGTCGCGCTTCGTCCCGCCCATCTCGGCCTTGCGGCCCTCCCGCGCGTATTTTTCGATGAACTCGCTCGCCACCTCCGGCGACACGAACCGCCCGAAGGCCTCGCGGATGCGCTCGCGCAGGAGCAATCCGCTCGCCATGTCGTTGATGCCCGCGGCCACGAGCGAAAGTTCGTCGGGGCGGCTCGTCGAGACCTCCGGCTGGAAATCGCCGCCGCCGACCTTCCGCACGGCGTCGAGCAGCCGCTCCGAGTCGCGGCGCAGGCTCCTCCCGTAGGCGAACGCGGTCGCGAGCGCGAGGAACGTGAAGCTCCCGGCCAGGAGGGCCGCCTCGAGCACGTGTTGCCGCTGCCCGCCGAGCTCGTTGACCACACGCAGCAGCGTCAGGAGCAGAACGAGCGCCGGCGCGGTCGTGAACACGACGTATCCCTCGAGGAGCCGCCGTCCGAGCCGCTCCCGGAGCTCCGTCGCAGGCGAGACGTCGGCCTCGGGCAACGAACGTTCGAACAGCAAATACTCGACCTGCGCGACGATCCCGCCTCCGAGCACCCAGTAACCGATCGCGAACTTCAGGTGGCTTCCGAGCGGAAACGACGGGTGGAGCGCCTTGTGCGCGGCGATCGCGAAGACGCCCGTGACGAGCCACGACACGACCGAAAGCATGTAGGCCTTGCGTGCCGGCGCCATGCTTCCGCTCCCGTCCTTCACGACGCGGAGGAGCGCCTCGCGCAGCGACACGTGGAGGAGCGCGAGCGCGGCGACGGTCCGCACGAGGACCTCGGGCGAGAGGGCACACATGAAGGTGCAGACGAGCCGCGCGTAGAGGAACGTGAAGACCGAGACGAGCAGCGTCCCTCCGTGGAGCCAGAGACGCGTAGCGAGGGGCAAGCGGGCGGCGAGCGGGGTGTTCATGGGCGGGCGACTCGAGCGAGATCCCGAGGGCTACGCCGCATGGCGCCTCGCCGCAAGCCGCTCTTCCGCGGGGCGCGGCGCGGTCAGTTCTTGCAGCTGTCCCAGCGCTTTTTCTCGTAGTCGCAGCTGGTCTTCCAATTCGAGCTCGAATCGCAGCGCCCGGTGTCGTACTCGCAGGCCTGGAGGTCGTCCCAGAAGTCGAGGCAGCCCCGACGATCGGCTTCGATCGACTCGTCCTCCGCCTTGAAATAACAGTCGTCGAGGGCCGCGTTGCCGCACCCCTCGCATTCGCACTTCAGCTCGCAGACGGACTCGGCGTCGGTGCTACAGGCCGGCAGGGCCGCGGCGAGGAAGGTGAGCAGGAAGAGGGGGCGGATCGAGGAAAGGAGCAAGTTCTTCATGGCGAGAGGATACCACGCAGAGCCCCGGATACACGCCCCTGCGCTCGATTTCAGCGTTTTCGCGGTGGCGTCGCCTGCTGGTCACGGGAGATCCCACGCCGCCGCCCGAGGAAAACGAGCACGAGCGTGACGATCCCACCCGCGCCCCCGCCGAGACCTTCGGTTGTGGGGATCCGGCAGCCGCAGCCCGCGTCGTTGTCGAGGACGAGACCGGGTTTGCCCTCGCCGCCGGCGCCCCCCACTCCGCCGTTTCCGCCCCCGCCTCCGCCTCCGCCTCCGCCTCCGCCTCCGCTTCCGCCCGCGCCCCCGCTTCCGCTTCCGCTTCCGGTCGTGAAGCTCGAGGGCTCGCTGCAGGCCTTGTTTCCTTGCCGATCCTCGGCGCACGCTCGATAAGTGACGGTCGCATCCGCCGGGGCCACGAACGTCGCGCGGAACAGGTCTCCCCCGACGAACTGCGCGAGCGCGATCCCGCCCGCCGCCTCGAGCTCGATGAATGCCTTGACGAGACGCGGCCCCATGTCCGTCGTCGAAACGTCACTCACCGCGAATCGCACCACGCGTTCGCCGCCAGGCATTCCGCTCGGCAGGGCTTCGACGACCCGGATCACAGGGGGCCGCGTGTCCTTCGGCTGCGGCGCAATGCCGAAATAGAGCCGGTTCAAGAAATTGCCGCCTTCGCCCTGCGCCGTGATGGCGTCGAGCAGGCCGTCGCCATTCACGTCACCCAGATCGAGCCCGAGCGTGCTGTCCCCGACCGTGGGGAACGTGGGCTCGGCCGGAAGCGTGAAAAACCCGGTTCCATTGTTCAAGAGGACCCGCTCGTTGCCCGAGAGCGAGGCAATCACCGCGTCGAAATCCCCGTCGGCGTCCACGTCGGCGCATTGCACCTCGTTGTCGTCCGCGCCGGGGTTTCCCGTGACCCGCGCCGCCGTCTCGTCCTTGAAGACGCCCTTTCCATCATTGATGAGGAGCTGCTCGCGCAGGTTGGCCGCGCCATTGTCGAGCCATAGATCGAGGTCGCCGTCCCCGTCCACGTCACACGCGTCGGGGCC
>JANMGF010001548.1:0-1462 GCA_031374535.1 Polyangium sp. (in: bacteria) | reverse complement strand
CCCAGAAGCAACCGCGCAGGTCCTTCTTGCGCACTTCGTGATGCACCTCCGCGCGATCCGGGTCAGCTGAATTGGGCGTGTTCTTCGGATCTTTGAGGAACTCGTCCTCGATGCATGTGCCGCTCTCCGCACAAGGCCACGTGAAGAACGCGAGATCGGAGCGAATCTTCCCGCCGTGCGCGTTGCGGTTGACCTGGAAGATCCGCTCCCTCTGCACGACGCCGTCGATTCTGTAGCAGTCGAACCGGCCCCCTACTTTGACCGTTGACGGCTCCGGCAAATTGCTATACAGGCCGTTGATCGCCGTCGGCACGCCATTGACATCGATGAGCGACGTCTCCAGGGGTGCGTCCTGGTAGGTGATGTAGATCTTGTTCGCGACATCCGCACCGACCTGCAACGTGTAGTCACCGTTGCCGACGGCCTGGCACGTGTAGCCCTTATCGTAGGGCGCCGCTCCGAGGACCTCGGCGATCAGGGCGGCATCCTTGCAGGCTTTCCCATCGTTCCCCGCCTTGTCCTTCACCTCTTCCTGCTTGTAGAAGCAGTCGAACGTGGGTGTGGGTGCCTCGGACATGTAACAAGCGTCGCCGAACGCAGCCTTGTACTTGGCGCGCAGCCCAGCGTCCAGATGCGGATTTCCCAGGAGCGGAATGCGGTAACGCATGCACGGCGCAGGAGCGGCGATATCCAAACATTCGATCGGCTGACGTGGAGGAGGAAGGTTCGGACCGAGAGACGCTCGCTTGCTCGGCGGGAACGTCTGCTTGATGGCCAACGGAGCTTCGGCCAGCGGATCCGATGGATCAACGTCCGGACGGAACGACCCTGCCTCGCGCGGCTCGCTCGACCTGCACGCGCCCGTCATCCCTGCCCCGACGAATCCCAACGCCAGCATGCCCAGCATTGCCAGGTGGCGTCTCATGATTGCTTGCACGGAGGATCGGATCACACGTTGATCGGCTGAGCGGCAAGGGAAAACGAGCCAGGGGGCTTACGATGCGTCCGGGAAGCGAGGGTGCCCCGCTGGAGATCGCCCGTCCAACCCGCATCGTCGATGCACGGGGAGCCGAAGCGCGCGATCCCCTGATGGTGCCTCGCCTACCCCCCCGTCGGTCTCGGCGTCAACGGGCGCGCCGCCTGCGTCCGCCTGTCGCGTCACGGCGTGTACGGCGGAACCTTGTTGATCTGCGCCACCTCATCGATCGGCGGGACCTTGTTCAAGAAAAATCGGTTGAGCCTCCGCGAGATGACGGCCGCGTTCTTGTACGCGTTCGTGCCCCAGCGGCAACCGCGCAGGTCCTCTTTACCCGCCGCTCGGTTTCCCCTCGTCCTTGGCGTTTTTCCCCGCCCGGTTCGCCGCGGCTCGGCTCTCTTCGAGCGTCTCGAAATACCCAAAGATCTGTCCGTCGATATCCTCCGGAACCGTCGCATTCCGCTGCTGCTCGCGGGCCACGGCGCG
>JANMGF010001543.1:0-19412 GCA_031374535.1 Polyangium sp. (in: bacteria) | reverse complement strand
GCCGCGCGACGAACCGGCCCTCCTTGCGGAACGCGATTTGATCCTCTCGATCGCGCCCGGAAATCTCACGCAGCAAGGTGGCCGCTTCGTCCGCCGTGCGCGCAGGATCGAGGTCGATGCGCGTGCACTCGAGCTCCGGATGCTCGACCGCGACCGTGCGCCCGAGCCCCCATACCGGCGATTGCGCCACGCTGAGCGGCGGCCCGCTCTGGAGCACCGCCTGCGCTCCCCGCGTGACCAGCCACAGCCGCGGCATGTCGCGCCAGCCCTGGCGGAGAACGGCCTGAACCAGATAAAGCGCGCTCAGGCAACCGTGCGTGATGTCGCGCTCGATCGTCTCGTTCGTCGTCCTCTCCCACGGCGTCGCATCGAGGGCAAAGAGATGGATGATCCCGCGGCAGTGGACCTCGCGGCCAAACGCCTCGCGCAAGATACGCTGGTAATGCTCGGGGTTCGACGAATCAATCTCGTAGAGCCCCGCCTCGAGACGGACGAACCGCGTCCCGGCGCGCACGCGCACGCACGCCTCGCCGCGCGCGAGCAGCAGAAACGCCATGGATGCCGCCGTCCCGCCCTCGTCGACGAAAAAGAGCCACGCGCCCGGGCCACCCGTGGACTTGATCCGCACCGACTCGCCGTCCAGGTCCTTCTTGCGCCACTCGACCGCGTAAATGGATTCGTCGAGCGCACTCGCAGACGCCGATTTTCCACTCTCCAGCCGCTTGATGCGCAGCCCGTGCACCTCCGCCTGGACCCGCCCGTCCGCGTCGATGACGAAGACGTCCCCCGCGGGATTGGTCTTGTCGTCATTCGCGTGGAGCTGCGCGTGGACCCATACCTCTTGCCCGAGCGAGCGGTAGATCCGTATCCGGTCGATGCCCGAGAGCACGTACGTGCCGAGCGGCTCGGTCTCGCCCGCCACGTGAATGCCGACGAGGACCTGGAAACACGCGTCGAGCAGCGCCGGGTGGACCTGATACTTGCCGGCGTTCGCCGCCACGTCGGCAGGCAAAAACACGCGCGCGAGGCCCTCTTCCGAGCCGAGCCACATCTGCTCGAGGCCGCGGAAGCTGCGGCCATAAAAGAGCCCGCCCTCCTCCATGCGGTGGTAAAACGACTCCGCGTCGAGCATCGTCGGACAACGCGCCTGGAGCACGCGGGGACGCTCGCGCGAGACACGCGCACCCGGCGCGCCCACGCCCGTCCGCGCCTTGCCAGCCGCATGCCTCGTCCACGCCTTCGCGCCCGTTTCACGGCTCGAGACCTGAAACGACGTACGGCCAGGCTCCTCGTCCACGAGGACGAACTGGACGCGCCGATCGGGATCCTTGGCGACGGGGAGCATCCGATCGAAGGAGACCTCCTCGAGCACGATGGAGACATTGCCGTGCACCTCTGCGACCGCGGAGAGGGCCATCTCCACGTACCCCGCGCCAGGGAAAATGGCATCACTCTGAACACGATGGTGGGCGAGATAAGGCAGCGTCGCCGTGCTCAGGGATTGCTCCCAGAAATGAAGGGTCGGCTCGACCGAGAGGTGGAGCGGCGTCCCGAGCAGCGGATGCACGTCGGGATCGTGGTGGGCGGGCTGCGCGAGCCACGGCCGCGACGGAGGCATCCGCGATTTCACCTCGTCCGAGAGCCAGTACCGATCGCGCTGCCACGGATACGTGGGGAGCGAAATGCACCGGCCGCCCCGCGGGAAAAGCCTGTTCCACGCGAGCTCGTGGCCCTGGACATGAAGCGCGCCGAGCGCGTCCACGAGGCAATGGCGCTCGTCCTCCTGGCGCTTCAACGAAGGAAGGGTCGCCCCCTCCTTCGAGAGGGCGCGCAGGGTCTCCTCGACCGAATACAGCAGGATCGGGTGGGGGCTGATCTCGACGAAAAGGGTTTGTCCTTCCTCGATGGACCTGGCGACGGCCCCCCCGAACAGGACGGGCGCACGGAGGTTTTTCACCCAGTACGACGCGTCGAGCTCCGCGCCCGAGACGATCTCACCCGTGACGGTCGAGCGCATGGCGAGGCGCGCCGCCTGGGGCCGGAGCTCGGCGAGCGCGGCCGAAAGGTCCGGTTTCAGCACGTCCATCTGCGGGCTGTGCGACGCGACGTCGACCTTGATCCGGCGGCAAAAGACTGCGTTCGCCTCGAGCTTCGCGAGCACCTCCTCGAGAGCCGCCGGCTCGCCCGAGATCACGCTGGAGCGCGGGCCATTGCTCACCGCGACGCTGAGCCGATCCTCGAGGCCCGCGAGGGCAAGCTCAGCCTCGACCATCGAGAGCTCGACGAGCGCCATCGCGCCGAGCCCCGCGACGCGCCGAAGCAGCTTGCTACGCCGGCAAATGATCTTCACCGCGTCCTCGAGCGAGAGCGCGCCCGCGACGTGCGCCGCCGCAATCTCGCCCATGCTGTGGCCGATGACGCAGTCGGGCTCAACGCCCCACGCGCGCCAGAGCGCCGCGAGCGCGACCTCGATCGCGAAGAGCATGGGCTGCACGACGTCGATCCGCGTGAGCTGCGAGCGCGTCTCGTCGGCGAGGAGCTCCTCGATCACCGAGAAGCCGGCCTCGCGGCGGATCACGGCGTCGCAAGCCTCGATCGCCTCGCGAAAGACGGGCTTCTGCACGAAGAGCGATCGGCCCATGCCGACCCACTGCGAGCCCTGCCCAGGAAACACGAAGACGAGGCCGCGCCGGTTGCCAATCGGCCCCGTACCGACCCGCGTGAGGTGATGATCGCGTCGATTGGCGAGGGCGCGGAGCCCTTCGAGGACCTCGACCCGGGTGCGCGCCGCGACGACACCACGCGCGCGGTGGTGGGCGCGACGAACGCTCATCGTGTAGCAGACGTCCCGCAACGAGATTGCGCTCGACTTCTCGATGCAATCGACGAGGTGGCGCGCAGCTTCGCGCATCGCGACCTCGGTCTGGCCCGAGACGGGCAGGAGAAACACGTGGCCCGTCTCCATCGCCTCGGACTCCACGCGGCGATCGACGACGCTCACGCCGTTCACGAAGAGCTGCCCCACGGCCTCGCGGATCGAACGACCCTCGTCCTCGTTTCGCCAGAGCGACGCCACGGCCGCAGCCGTCACCTGCTTGCCCGCGTGGCGAAAACACTCCTCGATCGACTGCTTGACGATGGGGTGCGGCGCGATCTCCAGGAAGACCGCGAGCCCGTCCTCGAGCAGCCGCTGAATGCCACTCGCGAACCGCACGGGCTCGCGGAGCTGCCGCGACCAGTACGAAACGTCGAGACCCTCGCCACGGATACGCTCGCCAGAGAGCCCCGAAACCACGGGAACCCGCGCGCTCGTGGGGTGAAGACCCGCGAGCAAGGGCGGAAGCTCGTCCTGCACGTACGCCATCTGCGGGCCGTGCACGGCAGCGCCGGTGTTGACCGGGCGCGCGAAGATGCCGCGCGACGCGAAGGACGCCCCAAGGCCCGCGAGGGCGCCTCCGTCCCCCGCGAACACCGTCGACGTGGGGCTCGCGGCGATGGCCGTGTGAATACGACCGCCAGAGGACACGGCGATCGACTGGGCCTCGTCCCAGCCGACGCCCGCGAGCAGCATCATCCCCTGACCGACCGAGCGCTGCACGAGCGCCGCCTGACGCGCGATGACCCGCGCCGCGTCCTCGAGCGAGAGCACGCCCGCCACGTGCGCCGCGGCGACCTCGCCGATGCTGTGGCCGATCACCGCGCCGGGCTCGAGGCCGAGGTCGTGCAAGAGCTCCGCGAGCGCGACCTGGAACGCGAAAAGCACCGGCCACATCACGTCGATGCGCTCGGCCGTGACGCGCGGCGACCCAGCCATGATCTCGTCGAGCACCGACCAGCCGAGGAGCTGACCGAGCACGCGATCACACCGCGTGAGCGCCGCGCGGAAGCTCGGCTCCGAGAGCACGAGCGATCGCCCCATGCCCGCCCACTGCGAGCCCTGCCCCGAAAACACCCACACGACGCGGCGCGATCCGAGGTGCGCGCCCCGAAAAATGCCTCGCCCCTCCGCGCCGCCGCGCGCCTCGACGAGCCGCTCCACGAGGCCGCTCCTCGTGCTCGCCACGACCGCGAGCCGATGGCCCAGGCCGGCCGCAGGGCCACGAAAGACCCGCCCGGCGGTCACGTCCTCGTTCCGGATCGACTCGAGCGCGATCCCGATCGGCGCGCCCATCGCCTCCGGAGCGCCCGCCTCGAGGAGCACCACACTCGCGGCCGAGCACGGCATGCTCTCGAGGAGCACGTGCGCGTTCGTGCCGCCATACCCGAACGAGCTCACGCCCGCGTGGCGCAGCGCTCCCTCGGGCGCAGGCCAGGGCTCGACCTTCGCGACGACACGCAGGTGCAGCGCCTCGAAGTCGATGTTCGGGTTCGGCGACTCGAAATGCAAGGTGGGCGGCAGCGCGTCGTGATGCATCGCGAGCGCCACCTTCATGAGCCCCGCGATCCCCGCGGCCGCCTCGAGATGACCCAGGTTCGTCTTGACAGACCCGATGTAAAGCGGATGCTCGGCCGTGTGCTCCGCGCCGATCACCGCCCCGAGCGCGCCCGCCTCGATCGGATCGCCGAGCGGCGTGCCGGTGCCGTGCGCCTCGACATACTGGATGTCCCCCGGGGCGATGCCGGCCATACGACAGGCGTCGCGGAGCATGGATTGCTGGGCGAGCGGGTTCGGCGCGGTCAGGCCGTTGCTCGCGCCGTCGTTGTTCACGGCGCTGCCCCGCACGACCGCGTAGATGCGGTCTCCGTCGCGGAGCGCGTCCGACAGGCGCTTCAGGATCACGAGCCCCGCGCCCTCGCTGCGCACGTAGCCGTTCGCGCGCGCATCGAAGGCGCGGCACCGGCCGTCGGGGCTCATCGCATTGAGCTTGGTGAACCCCATCGTCGTCTCGGGCACGAGCATCAAGCTCACCCCGCCGGCGATCGCGACGTTCGACTCGCCGCTGCGCAAGCTCTGGCATGCGAGGTGCAAAGCGACGAGCGACGACGAGCACGCCGTGTCCACGGTCAAGCTCGGGCCCTGGAGGCCAAACACGTACGAGATGCGGTTGGCGATGATGCAGGACGCGCCGCCCGTGCTGGTGTGCGCCGTGATCGACTCGCGCCCCGCGCGATCCTGGAGCAACGCGTGATCGAGGAAAAGCGCGCCGACGAAGACCCCCGTGCGGCTGCCTTTCAGCGCTTGCGGCGGGATCCCGGCGTCCTCGAGGGCCTCCAGCGACAGCTCGAGCGCGATCCGCTGCTGCGGATCCATCTGCACCGCCTCGCGCGGCGAGATGCCGAAGAACTGCGGATCGAAGCGATCGACGTGGTCGAGGAAGCCTCCCCAGCGCGTGTTGAGCTTGCCGGTGGCCGCCGTGTCCGGGTCGTAGAGCTCCAGCGCGTCCCAGCGATCCCGCGGCACTTCGGAGATCGCGTCGACGCCGTCGTGCAGGAGGCGCCAGAACGCCTCGACGTCCGGCGCCTTCGGAAACCGGCACGAAAGCCCCACGAGGGCGATGGGCTCGTTGTTCGGCGACGAGGCGCGGGCCGGCGACGGGGCCGCGCGTGGCGACGACGACGAGCCCGCCGGCGTTGTCAAGAACTTCGCCAGCGTCGCGGGGGTCGCGTGCTCCCAGACGAGGGTCGGCGAGAGGTTACGCCCGAGGTGCTTGGAAAGATCCGCGATGAGCTTCGTGGCCCCGAGGGAGTCGAGGCCGTAGCGATGAAAGCGCTCGCGTGGGTCGATGGTCTGAGGATCGATCCCCCGAAGCTCGGCGAGGCGGGAGACCAACCAGGCCTCGAGGTTATCTGCGTTGGGGGGAGTCATCGACGCGTAACCCGACCTCGTCTCCTGTCGTCCTCACGTGTCGCGCCTGGCCAAGACCCTTGCTCGAACGGTCGAAGCGCCCTCGCGACAGCGCTCCGGGAACGAGCATATACCCCGAGGAGGCGAAACGACGCACGGGGTAGCCCGCATGGCTTGTTTCTCGCCCACCGGCGTCCCGGCGTCCATCGGGAAGAGCGGAGGCGATCCTCCCCACGACCCCGTAGGCAGAGGCGCACGCGGCCCTCGGATCCCCGCCGAAGATCGGACGTAGCAGGGAGGACGTCGGGCATAGAGTCCAGAGAATCCTAAACGAACCCAGGGCGTTTGCCCATCGCACGTTCGGGGACACGACGACTTCGATGCAAGCCAGCCTGCACGGCCACGCTGAAACAAAAGAGCGAGAATCGCTCAGGACGGCGCGCGCCGCAACACGACACAATTGGAGCCGCATCGCGCCTCGTCGTGACGCCCCGCTTTCGCCTCAGTTCCCCGCGCTCTCGACCTTTGGCTCTGGCACGGGCGAGGGTTTGCCCGGCGGGGGCCTGTATCCGGGCTTTCTATATGTCAAGATTGCTATCTTTTCGTGCTTGTACGGATGCGTTTGTCCAGGCAGGGGGCACTGATCCCGGAGCCAGTACACATCAAACGCGACGAGCTCATCCTCGGGCTTGCCCGTCTCCTCGTGCCAGCGCAGGAGGTACTCCTTGAGCCCGTGACGGAACGCCTTGTTCCGGTCGAGCCGGATGCGGTTGAAGTAGTCCTGCCAGATCTGGTTCAGCCCGAGACCACGCGCGTCCGAGAGATTGAGATCCGGCTCTTGTCCCGTGAACGGATCGACGCGCCGTCCTTCGATCGTCAGGGCGTCGATCGAGATCGAACCGTCGTCGCTGATCGGGTTCGGCGCGAACATACCCCAGCCCTGGTACATACGCGGGTAGCCGATCGTCGCCTGCATCAGCCACGGCTGCGGGTGCTTGAGGGGCGCGGGGACGGATTTGTTCTCGTTGATCGTCTGGCTCACCGCGCAGACGAAAAACCAGGTGACGAGCGCCTCGCGGAGCCCCACGCGCAAGCGGGAGGCGGGCGTCACGCGCGCGGAAGGTCCAGGGCTCGCCGGGCCACGCGACGACGGGACGAGGCCAAAAGCGCGGGCCGTGGCGTCGCGGCGGCGTGCGACGAGGCCAAAGAGGGGCCCCGAGAGGCCAAGCGAGAGCACGCGGAAAAGCGGCCAGAAAAAGCGGCCTGCGGGGAGCGAACGCGCGAGGGCTGCGAGGGCTCGGTGATCGTCGCAAACCTCGTTCGACGCGGGATCACGCACGCGGAGGAGCGGCGGCGAGGCTTGGTCCTCGGGGCTCTCCTCGAACGAGAGCCGCTCGCAGTGGTCGAGGCGCGCGAAGAGCCGGCACAGGAAAAACGCGAGGGGGGAGCGCCGATCGTGCACGACGACCCAGCGGCGGGCCTTCTTTGCGTACCAGCGGCCGAGGATCTCCCAGTGAACGGGCTGGGGAAACAGGAAACTCCAGCCGATCATGAACCACGAGAACGGGCCGAGGCGCATCATCACGCCGAAGCTCCCGTGAAGGCCGGCCATCAAAACCATGGCGAGCGGCCGCGTGATCCGGCGGCCGACGGGCGCGAGAATGAGCGGCACGAGCAGCGCCTCGACGACGAGCACGCTCCACGTGACGGGCCGCATGAGCCAGCGCGGCATGTACTCGCGGAACGGCACGGCGAGCCCCGTGATCATGCGATCGAGGTGGAGCACGTAATGGACCGTGTCACCCTTCCGCCAGATCAGCCCCGATTTGTTGACGACATTGAAATAATAAATGACCGCGACGTTCAGCGTCGTGACGAGCCCGATGAGCGAGACGTAGGGCGCCGTGGCCCAGGCGAACGGTTTGCGTTCGTTGAGCTCCGCGACGCCATGCTCCTTGCGCTCGCGGAAGGAGCGCCGGAGCGCATCGACCGAGAAACGCTGGCCCGTGGGCATGAACATCGCCCAGCCGACGAGCAGGTTCTCCACGACGTACCCGCCGTTCTCGACCATCACGATCCGGTTGTCGAGGCTCGTCACGAAGAGGAACGAGAGCACCGAAAAAATTCGGGTTCGGAAGCCGATGAAGAAGCAGAAATGGCAAATCGTGGCGATCGCGAACGCGACGTGCACCTCCCCGAGCGAGGAGAACGCATGGAAGAGGCTGAAATTGAAGCCGCTGCTCGGGCGAAAGAGGTGGTAATGGTTCGTGAGGACGCCCTCGTTCGAGTAGAACCAGCGCGCCTCCTTCCAGTGCCGGATGCAGTCCGCGGTGACGAGGAACCCGATCACGAGCCGGAAAAACCCGAGCGTGCGCGGGTCGAGCTGCATGTAATGGTCGCGGAGCCAGGCGAAGGGCGCGCGGACGTGGGCAAACCACCGCCGGGAAGGTTTGTCCTCCCTCGGTTTCTGCGTTGGTTTCTCCTCGGGGACCTCGGCCTCCGGGGCTTCTTCGCTCACGGCGCGCCTACTCCTGCCGGCGGATGGCGGGCTTCACGATGGGCAATCGCTCGATCCCCATCCGCCCGCCGCGTGAATGTGTGAAGATCTTGTCCCGCCCCGTCTCCACGCGCGCGGGGCCCTCGCCTGGCTTTGCGATCGAATACCGCACCCAGTAGGCGTCGTACCCCGCGAGCTGCTCGTCCGGCGCGCGGCCCTCGAGCGTGGGTCCGCCCTTGCCGAGGTAATCGCGCAGCGCCTTGTGATACGGCTCGTTCTCGCGCAGGCGGACGCGCTGGAGATAATCGTTCCAGAGCTGGCCGAGCTTGCGCGCGTTGAACGTCGCGGGGTCGATCGCGGGCGGGGCGCCGGTCAAGGGATCGACGCTCGCGCCCGCGCGGTTCTGGCCGTCGATCACGAAGACGCCCGACTCGATCTCCGGCGAGGCGAGCACGTCGAAGCGCTCGAGCATACGAGGCCACGCGACGACCGCCGCGAAGACGTTGCCCTGCGGGATCGAGAAAGGAAACGGATTCTCCTTGGCCGCCTGCGCGAGCGCCGCGACGAAAAGAACGAGCGCGAAGGCCTCGCGAAGCCCGCCCGTCACGAGACGCTTCGCGCGCACCGCCGACGGGACCTCGAGGCTCGGCGCTTCCTCCGGATCCCCCTCGTCGTCGTCCTTTTGCTGAGGAATGCCGCACGCGTCCATGCCGACGAGCACGCTGACGTTCGCGCGACGCTTGGCGAAGGCGTTGTAAAAAAGGTCGAGGATCTGCGTGATCCCCGGCAGGCGCATGACCCACGCGACGGGCGCGCCGAAGGGCAACGCGCGAACGATCTCGGCGATCCCGCGGCTCCGCGTGAAGACGATGCCTGCCTCGGAGACGACGATGATGCTGCTCTGCGCGAGCTCCGGGGTGATCCCCGCGGGCATTTCAACGCGCTCCACGGCGCCGTCGGCCTTCCGCCGGTTCAGGCCTTCGAGGTCGCTGTTGCCCTGGAAGGCGAGGTGCCCGTGGGTATCGAGGCGCTTGGCGAGCCGCGCCATCCACAAGCAAATGCCGCAGCCGTCGTCGTACAGGACGCTCCGCGCGCGCGCGGGCGAGAATCGCCGCTCGAAGCCGTCCCAGGTCTCCTCGGGAATCAGCAAGAGCGCGGCGGCGAGCAAGGTCCACGCGTAAAGGCCGAGCGAAAAGAAAAACCCGAGCGTCGCGCCGTACACCACGAGCAGCGCCACGGCGAGGCCCCGGGTCAGCCGCCGCGCGACCGGGACGAGCACGAGCACGGGTACGGCCCATTCGACGGCGAGGAGCAGCCAAGAAACCGCACGAAGCACGCCCGCCGGAGCCGAGCGCACCGCGGTGCCGAGGTCACTCACCCAGCGCTCGACGTGGAGCGCATAATGGAGGGCGCTGCCATCCTTCCACGCGCCGCCGCGATGCCAGAGCGCGCTCCCGATCAGGATGATCACGATCTGCAGGAGGACGGCGAGCGCGGCGAAGGAGCGCGGTGAAAAGCCCGGCCCGCGCGTGGCCTCGAGCTCGGCCTCGGTGGGCCGCGGGGGATCGTTCAGCTCGGCGTCCGTCGTCTCGTCGCGATCGGACAGCGATCGAACGAGGGCATCGACCGAAAAGCGGCTCCCGAGCGGCAGGAGCCACGTGAAGAAGAGGAGCGCGACGGCCGCGTAGTTGCCCTGGTTTTCGAGCAGGATGTTGCGCGAACCGAGGCTCACGAAAGAGACCAACGCGAACGCGTGGAAGACGCGTGTCTTCCAGCCGACGAGAAAGCCGAGATACACGAGCAGGATCAGGACGAACGCGAAATGGTTCTCCCCGACGCTCGAAAAGGCGTGGAGCAAGCTCCAGACCTGGCCTTTGTCGCGCAGGTTGAAGATGTGGTTGTGGTTCGGCAGGACGCCTTCGTTCGAATAAAAGGCGCGCACCCAGGGCCATCGGCGAAAGAGATCGCCGAGCAGGACGAGGCCCATCGCGATGCGAAAGAGCCCGAGGGAACGTGCGTCGATACGAAGATAATTCGTGACAAGTCGTTGGCCCACGTCAGTCCTCGACACGGAATCCGTACTCGTCCTCGTGCTCGATGAGCGGGACGCTCGGCTTGCGGAGCAAGATGGTGCGCACGGCCCAGAGGTCGCCGAAGATGCGATAACGGAGCGCGGTCTGGTCGAGGTAATCGACGCCCGCGGAGCCGCCCGTGCCCGTGCGACGACCAATGACACGCTCGACCATCCGCGCGTGCCGCTGCCGCCAGATGATCATCTGCTGCTCGACCGCGATCACGAGGTCGAGCACCTCGCGTGGCCAGGCGAGCCGCGGCAGCTCGCGGTAGCTCTCCAGGAACACGATGGCCGCACGCACGCGCCGACGGAAAGCGCGCGCCTCGTCGTCGAGCCCCTCCTCGTCCTCGGCGAGAAGGAACCGCTCGGCGAACTTGGTCTCGTTGCGGTAGCGCTCCTCCAGCCGAACGATGTCGTCGGGCGTGAGCGCGTTCTGCTTGGCGAGCCGGATGCGGTTCTCGATCTCCTTCTCGTGCCCCGCGATGAACGACCGCGCGAAACGATCGGCCGACTCCTGCGTCGCAGGGCCGTCGATCGGCGTGCGGGCGAGCCACTCGTAGAGCACGCTCTTCAAGCTCGGCCCGCTCTCCCTGCGGGCTTCCACGCGCGAGAGCGCCGTCGAAGCGGAGCCGTCCGACGAGCGGAGCGCCGCCATGTAGCTGCCCTCGCGGCCGAGCGGTATGCGCAGATCGTCGTCGAGCCCGAGCAGGATCTCGATCTCGCGCATCTGCGCCGACTGGAAGCCGCTCGCCGGGATCAGCCGGTCGCGGAAGTCGAGGTAGTCCCGCGTGGTGAGCGTCTCCATCACGCGGAAGTGCGGGACCGCCTGCTCGAAGAGAGCGACGATGCGACGGAGCGAGCGCGCCGCGCTGGCGAGCTTCATGTCCGGCACGGGGTTCTGGCGGAAGAGATCCCGCGCCGTCTCGAGCTCGCGCAGGATGAGCTTGAACCAGAGCTCGTAGACCTGGTGCACGACGATGAAGACGACCTCGTCGTTCGACAACTTGCTCTCGTTGTCGTCGAAGCCGCCTTGCAGCGACAGGAGCTGCTCGACCTTGATGTAGTCCCAGTAATTTCGCATGGCACAGCTCCTCGCCGCGAGGCGAGTCTACTGCCCGCGCGCGAAAACGGAAGCCGCGTGGAGGGTCGATGGGCGAGCCCTTCCCCTTCGTTCCGTAACGTCTCTCTTCGCGATCAGGGCGTCGTCGTGAGGCTCGTGCCCTCGGGACCGATGTTCACGGGTGGCCCGTAACTCCGCAGCTCGGCTCGCTCGTGGGCCCTACGCGCCTCCACGTCGAGCACCGCGATGCCGACATCGGGGCAAAACGTGGTCGTGTACCGCACGGGGACATCCCCGCCGCGCTCCTCGATCGTGACGACGCACCCCTCGAAGCGACCGGCGGGCACGGTGACGCTCAGGCCGACGGCCTCGACGCGCGCCCGGCCTCCATGTTCGCCGGTCCAGCTCGTGCCGACCACGAGGGGCCCTCGGAGCACGAAGGCCGAGCGGTCGAGCAGCCCGATGCCCTCGCTGGTGAACCCGATGCGGCGCGCGCCCGTGGGCGTGACGAGCGCGCCTTCGGTCGGGCTCGTGCGACGCGCGCGGACGAGGAGCAGACCTCGATCCCCTTCGTCGCTCGTCGTGTCGTAGTGCCAGAGATATCCGTGGACGATCGGAAAAAACCGTTCGAGCGGGGTGCCCGAGGACGCGCCGACGAGGCCCTCGCCCGGCGCCGTGAAGGAGTCGCGTGGCTCTTGCGTGGCGGGCCCGCATGCGGCGAGCGCGACCAGGGCGAAGGCGAAGGCGGCGCGCCTCGGCGTCATGGAACGGTCGGCGCGAGCCGGTGGGAAAAGTACCAGATCGTAAAAAATACGAGCAGCAAACACGCGGCGAAGAGCATGTACTTCGCGAGAGGATCGGGCTCGATGCGGCGCAGGAGCTCCTCGGCGGCGCGGCGCACGGCCGGGTCCTCGGTGCTCTTCACGAGGCGCGCGCCGTCCTCGCGGACGCGGGCGTAGTCGCCCCGATCGAAGGCGGCGAGCAACGCGTCGAGGCCCTCGTCGCGCGGGAAACGCGAAGCGAAGCTCGGCACGCCTTCGCGCGTCGCTTTCGCCTTCTTCTTGCGTTTCTTCTTCGGGCGCGCGGCGGCCTCGGGCCCTTCGGCCTCGTCGCGTGGCTCGGCGCGCTCTTTCGTCTCGCTCATCGTTCGGTCCTGTCGCAAAGCGCCGCGTCGGCGTCTACCTCGGAGAGACGGGCGCGTTCGGATCGGGCCGATCTCTCCAGCCGATGGGCCCCTCGCCCTCCCCTCGCACCTCGCAGGAGAGGTGCTCGCAAAGGGTCTGATAGTACGCCTTCCGGCCGCACCCGACGGCCTTGTAGACCCCGCCGTACTCCTCGCTCACGCGGATCTCCTCGCCGGGGCAGTCGAGATCCTTCATCGCGTGCATACGCACGAGGGGCGTGGCCGCGCCGCGCCCGTTCACGGACTCGATGCAACCGGCGAGGACGAGGACCAGGAAGAGAAGGGCGAAAGGGCGCATGGCTAGAACTGGAAGTACACGAACGGCACGGCCTTCACGCTCGCCGCCTCGTGCAGCACGACGGCGACGACGAAAAGCATGACGCCCTGCGCGGGGGCAGGGAGCGCCGTGAACGCGGCGCGTACTCGATCGTAGATCGAACGTGGCGTGTGGTGCGCGGCGATCCCGAGGGCGAGCAGGAGCGCGACGACGGGCGGCAGGTTCGGATGGAACGTCGTCCCGGTCGAGATCTGCCGGAGCACGCGGGTGCCGATGTCGAAGCTCGGGGCGCGGAAGAAGATCCACGCGAGGCAGACGTAGTGGAACGTGAGGATCACGCCGATCGGCTTCGGTAGAAGGCTTTTCGCTTTGCCCGCGCCCTTGCCCCGGGCCCGCTCGACGGCGCGCGTGACGGCGAGGCCGAGCCCGTGCAAGAAACCCCAGAAGACGAACGTCCACGACGCGCCGTGCCAGAGGCCACCGAGCAGCATCGTGAGCATCAAGTTTCGGTACGTCGCGAGGTTCGATCCGCGGTTTCCGCCGAGCGGGATGTAGAGGTAGTCGCGCAGCCAGCTCGAGAGCGAGATGTGCCAGCGGCGCCAGAACTCGGCGAGGTCCGACGACGTGTAAGGCGCGTCGAAGTTCGGCGGGAAACGCACGCCGAGCAGGAGCGCCGAGCCGATCGCGATGTCGCTGTAGCCCGAGAAATCGCAGTAAATCTGGACCGCGTAGCCGTAGACGCCCGCGAGCACCTCGACCGCGGAGTAACTCTCGGGCCGCTCGAAGACGCGATCGACGAGGTGGATCGCCAGCTGATCGGCGAAGACGACCTTCTTCAAGAGCCCCACAGCGATGAGGAAAAGCGCCTCGGCGCCCACGCGGCTCGGCAGGGACGGCGCGGCCTCGAGCTGCGGCAAGAGATCCCGCGGGCGAACGATCGGGCCGGCGACGAGGTGGGGGAAAAACGAGACGAAAAGCAGATACCGGAGGTAGCTGCGGTGGGCCGGCAGATCGCCGCGGTAGACGTCGATGACGTAACTCATCGACTCGAACGTGAAAAACGAGATGCCGACGGGCGGGAGCAGGACCCGCAACGCGTCGCTGGGGAGAGCGGCCGGTGTGCCCGCGATCCACGCCCGGAGGAGCTCGACGTTCTCCAGGCCGAAGTTCCAGTACTTGAAGAAGCCGAGGAAGCCGAGGTTGAGGATGACCGTGATCGTCAAGAGCGCCTTGCGGCGCGAGGGACGCGTCTCGTTCGCGATGATCCGGGCGAGGAAAAAGTCGACCGTTGACGAGCCGAAGATGAGCGGCAGGTACCGCCAGTTCCAGGCGGCATAAAAGCCGTAACTCATCGCCAGAAGGAATACGATGCGCGGCCAGGAGGCGAGGAAGCGGCCCGAGGCCGTCGCGAAGGAGGGCTTCAGGGTCGCAAGGGCCCACCAACCGACGAACGCGATGGCGAAGAAAACCGCGTACTCGATGCTGATGAAGTTCACGAGCGGGCCGCATGTTGAACGTCGCGGGCTGCCATGCCAAGGGTTACGGCGATGCTCGGACGCCTGATCGTAGGGATCGTCAAGGGCCTCGTCGTAGGCGGGCTCATCGGGTTCGGGCTTTTGCAGCTCGGATACGCCGCACTGCCTGCGTGGCTGGCGTACATCGCCGCCGCGATCACCGGGGTCGTGATCGGCCTCATCGCGGGCAAACCCATCTGGGCGAAGGACGCGAGGATCGAGGCCGGGATGAAGGCCGTCGTCGGCGCGTTCCTCGGCGCGGGGCTCATGTTCGCCGCGCGCAGGTGGCTGACGATGCCCGTACCGGACGTCGTGCTCGCGTCGCTGAAGGTGACGACGAAGGAGCTCTCGCTCGGCTACTTCCCGATCAGCGCGCTCGCGACGATCGCGGCGGTGCTCGGCGGCTTCTACGACGCGGACAACACGCCCGATCCCGAAGGCGAAACGAAGGCGGACGCGGAGGCCGGCGCGCAGGCGAAGGCCGCGCCGCAGAAGCGTATCGCGGCGCCCGCGGACGAGGAGCTCGACGAGGAGTTCGACACGTCCGAGGACGAGAAGAAGGCGAAGAAGTAGATCGGTGCCGGCCGCGCGGATCCTGTTCTACGTGGCGACGTTCGGGGCCCTCGCGCTCGTCGTGCGTTCGCTCGTGGTGGAGCCTGTGCCTGCGTGGATCACGCTCTCGGCGCTCGCGGCCTACCTGACGATCGTCCTCGCCGGCGTCTTTTTCCTTCGTCTCCGCATGTTCGTCGACGCGGTTTGCCAGGGCCCGAACGACGCGCGCGGCGTCGCGCTCACCTTCGATGATGGGCCGAGCCCGACGCACACGCCGAAGGTGCTCGCGCTCCTCGACCGCGCGAAGATCAAGGCGACCTTCTTCGTGATCGGCAAGAAAGCCGAGGCGCACCCGGAGATCGTGCGCGACATCGTGGCGCGGGGGCACCTCGTCGGCTCGCACGGATACGCCCACCCGCGCACGTTCGCGATGCTCTCGAAGGCCGCCGTGCGCGCGGACATCGAGCGCTCGCTCGTGGTGCTGGAAAAGATCACCGGCGAACGACCGACCTTGTTCCGTCCCCCGATCGGGCACACGAACCCCCGCATCGCCCAGGTCGTGACGGACCTTGGTCTGATCGTGGTCGGCTGGTCGGTTCGCGCGGTCGACGGGCTCGCCTCCGCCAAGGCTTCGCGTGTCGCGGCGCGTGTCGTACGAGGCCTCGAAGACGGGGCCATCGTGCTCTTGCACGACGCGGCCGAGCGCGACGATCACCTGCCGGCGAGCCTGGAAGCCCTCCCCCGAATTCTCGAGGGGATGCAAGGCAGGAACCTCGACGGCGTGACCGTCTCGGATTTCGTGGAGGCGGCACGCGAGGAAGGTGCGGCCTAGGCGACCGAAGAGCGCTACGAACGAAGACCGGATCGTGATGCTGCCTTCTCGCCCGAGCCTGACCCTGTTCGCCCACCTCGTGTCGCTGCCCGAGTCGGAGATCGACCTCGTGCAAGCGTCGCTCGTCTTCGCCGAGAGCGAGTACCCCACGCTCGACGCCGCTCGTTACGTCGCCACGCTCGAAGGGCTCGGCCGCGCCGCAGCGCGCAGGATCGCCCAGGCCGCGCCGCACGGGACGACCGAAGAGCGCGTGCGTGTGGTGCTCGAATGGCTCTACGGATCGCAGGGTTTCCGCGGCAACGCCGAGGAGTATTACGACCCGCGCAACAGCTACCTCAACGAGGTGCTCGACCGGAAGAAGGGCATCCCGATCACGCTCGCGGTCGTGCTCCTCGATGTCGCCTCACGTGCGGGGATCGACGCACAAGGGATCTCGTTCCCCGGCCATTTCCTCGTGGGCGCGGGCGAGCGGAGAAAGAGGTTCGATCCCTCGCTGGTGATCGATCCCTTCCATGGTCGAATCCTCGGCTCGACGGAGCTCGAATCGCTCCACGCGCGGGTGACGGGCTCGGGGCCCCGGATCGATCCACGCCTGCTCGAACCGTGCAGCAAGCGGCAGATCTTGACCCGCATGCTCTCGAATCTCCGAAGCATCCACGCTTCGCGCAACGACGACGAGCGGCTGCGCAACGTGCTCGAGCACCTCGTCGCGATCAACCCCGCGCCCGAGCTCTGCCGCGAGCTCGAACGCCTCGGCGGCAGCCGCGCGATCCTCGCCCGCCCGAGCGCCGCGGGCCGCTCGTTCAACTGACGTCCTTCGCGGCGAGCGGGAGCGTGAACACGAACCTCGCGCCCGCCTGATCTTCGCCGACGTGGGCGATCGATCCACCCACGGCTTCGAGCAGCCCACGACAAACCGCGAGCCCGAGGCCCGTGCCTTTGCCGACCTCTTTCGTCGTGGTGAACGGCTCGAAGAGGTGATCGCGGATCGCGGGCGCGATGCCGGGGCCGTTGTCCACGACCTCGACACGCACGCCCTCGGGCGCACGGCCCGCGTGGATCTCGATGCGGCCTCCATGCTTCGGCACGGCGTCGGCCGCGTTGAAGAGCAGGTTCAAGAGGACTTGAACGAGGTGTTCCTCCGAGAGCGCGACGAGCGGCAGGTCCTTGTCCACGAAGGCCGTGATGGCCACGTCGCGCAGCGCCTTCTGCGGCTTCACGAGCGCGAGCGCCGCGTCGAGGGCCTGGACGAACGAGCCCCCGACCTCGGGCGTGAGGCCATCACGTAAACTCGTGGCGGGGCGCGCGAAGTCGAGCAAGTCCCGCAGGATGCGGTGGATCCGCTCGGTCTCACGTTTCATCCGCTGCAAAAAATCACGCTGCTCGGCTTCCTCGAGTCCACCGGCGAGCAAGAGCTCCTCGAAGCCGAGCAGCGCCGCGATGGGATTGCCGATCTCGTGCGCGAGCCCGGCGGCGAGGCGTCCCACGGAGGCGAGGCGCTCCGATCGTACGAGCCTCTCCTGCGCGCGTTCGAGCTCCTTCGCGTACCGCGTGGCCTCGTCGATCTTCACGCGCAGGCTCTCCTCGTCGGCGCGCAAACGCTCGGTCATCCGCGCGACGCTCTCGGCGAGCTCACCGAGCTCACGTGCACCTGCGCGAGGCAACTCGAGCCTACGCGCGCCCTCGGCCACGCGACCCGCGGCGCGCGAGAGGCGCTCGATCGGATCGACCACGAGGCGCGTCATCGCGAGGTACATGAAGACGAGGAGCGCGAGCGCGAAGGTCCCCATGTAAAGCGCGAGGAGCCGGATGAGCGGAGCCGTCGGGATGACGCCCGCCATGCTGGCCCGGTGCAAGCTGACGACGGCGAAAAAGAGCGGCAGGAAGGCGAGGACGAGCAACGTGCCAAGCGCGACGAGGAGCTGAAGCCGTATGCCGGGGCGCACAGGGCCAGCGTAGCAGTCGACGCTTGGGGGCTTCGCTCGGCGAGCGAGCTGCGCCCCCAAACCCCCTGTTCTCCCAAAACTAGGCCCGCTCCGACGCCCTCTGCTACGGGCCGTTGAACCACATGGCTCCGCTCGTGGTCCTCGTGCTCAAGCTTCGGCGCCTTGGTCGCGCGGCCTTGCCGCTCGCCGCTGCCATCGCGCTCGGCGCGCTCGTGGCCGCGTCCACGGCGAGCCCGCTCTCCCTCTGGATCGAAGCGCCCGCTTCGGCCCTTTTGCTCGGCCTGCTCGCGGCGCGTGCGTCGCGACGATCCCAGGCCATTGAAGGCACGCTTCGCCTCGACCTCGAGGTCGGCGCGCTGCTCACCGTGCTCGTGTACGCGATAGTGACACGCAGCGACGGCACGCTCGACGGCCGGCTCTACCCGCTCGTGTACGTCTGCGTGGGCCTCGTCAGCGCCTTCGCGCGCCCGCTCGCCACGGTCCTCGTCCTCGCCTTCGCGCTTGGCCTCGACGCCTCCGTGCGGCACTGGGCCATGGTCGCGTCGAGCTTCGAAAGGCTCGCGTACTCGGGCGCCTTCATGGTCGTCTTCGCCTCGTTCAACGCGCTCCTCCTGCGCGGAGAGATCGCGCGCGTGCGCAGCGCGCTGAAGGACCGCATCCAGGCCGAGGTCGACAAGCTCCGCGACGACGCCCGGAGCTACCGTCTCCTCGGCGCGCCGGGCAGCGGGCGCGGCGCCTCGCGGACCAACGACGAGGAGCGGCTCGTACGCTCGGGCGTGGAGGAGATCCACCAGTCCGTGCTCTTCGCGCTCCGCCTCCTCCGCCAAGCGATGGGCCTGCACACGGCCATCCTGCTCTGGCAAAACGACGCCGGGACGCATTTGCGCATCAGCGAGCTCTCGACCGACGATCCCAACGTCGCCGAAGGTCCGTTCCTCGCGGGGGACGGCATCTTCGGCGCGGCCATCACCCAACGTGAAGCCGTCGCCCTGCGTGGCCTCGAGCCGCGCTACAAGCTCCCCTATTACACGGGCCCTTGCCCCGTCCGCGCCGCGCTCGCGCTCCCCGTCTTCGAACATGGCGCCCTCCGCGGCGTGCTCGTCCTCGACCGCACCTCCGACGAACCGTTCGGCCTACGCGAGCAAGAGCTCGCCATGGAAGCGTGCCGCTACGCCGTCCGAGCCATCCAGAACGAGCGCGTCTTCGTGCAGCTCGAGCGCGCGAAGGTGGAGCAGGGCCGTCTCTACCGCGCCGTCGAGAGCCTCAACGCGGCCACCACCGAAGCCGAAGTCGTGGAGGCGGGCCTGCGCACCGCGCGCGAGATCACGAGCGTCGACTTCGCGGCCGTCACGCTTTACGACGAGTCGCAGAAGTCCCACGAGATCCGCGCCGTCAGCGGCGGCGACGAGGCGAACCTCGTCGGCCAGCGCTACAAGCAGAACGCCGGCCTCGTCTCGATGGCGCTCGAAAACAAGCACCCCTTGCCCTACCGCGGCGAGTACGACGAGAAGCGGCAGATCGTCTTCACGAAGAAGATCGCGCCCCCCAGCATGCCATCGATGATCGTGCTTCCGATGCTCGTGCACGATCGTCCCCTCGGCACACTCGTCCTCGGCTCACGCCGTCGCGCGGCTTTCGGCGACGCTGCGCGCAGCACGCTCGAGGTCCTCACGAGCCACGTCGCTGTCTCGC
>JANMGF010001502.1:0-1127 GCA_031374535.1 Polyangium sp. (in: bacteria) | reverse complement strand
CCGTCGCGCGTCACGCCGAGCAGGTCTTCGAGGCGACCGCATTCGTCTTGCAAACGACGAGCGACGGCGCCCTGGGGCCCCTCGCGGCGGCCCCGGCGAAGGCCGTGATCGAATCGAAGGATCTCGGCGTCGCGCGGTGGGCCTTCGAGCACGGCCGGCCCTCGGGCCTCGGGACGGATACGCTCCCGGGGTCGAAGATGGTATGCGCCCCGATCCACATCGGCGGACCGGCCCTCGGCGTGCTGGTGATCGCGCCGAGGACGGCGGCGCCGCTCGGGGCCGAGCAACGCGCGTTCCTCGACGCCTTTTGCCGACAATCGGCCTTTGCATTCGAACGGGTGCGGCTCGCGAGCGAGGCGAGAAGCGCCGCGCTGCGGGCCAGGACGGAGGAAATGCGTAGCTCGCTCCTTTCGGCGGTGTCGCACGATCTCCGGACGCCCCTCGCCGCGATCACCGGGGCGGCGACGGCGCTACGCGACGACGGGGGAATCGGGGCGAATACCCGGTCCGAGCTGCTCGAAGCCATTTGCGAGGAGGCCGAGCGGCTGGAGAGGCTGGTCGCGAATTTGCTCGACATGACCCGCATCGAAGCCGGGCCGGTCGTTTTGAAACGAGAATGGGTGCCGCTGGAGGAGGTCATTGGTTCGGCGCTCACGCGGCTCGAACGTCAGCTCGGGGAGAGGCCCGTCCACGTCACGCTCCCCGACGCCCTGCCGCTCCTGTCCGTGGACCCCGTGCTTTTCGAGCAGGTCTTCGTCAATCTGTTCGAGAATGCCTCCCGGTACACGCCCCCGGGGTCGCCGATCGAGATCTCGGCCGAGAGCGCGGCCCAGAGCGCGGGAGGCGCGGTCGTGATCGAGGTCAACGACGCGGGCCCGGGGATCGCCGCGGGGGACGAAACGCGTATCTTCGAGAAATTTCATCGTGGGGCGCAGTCGAAGACCTCGGGCGTCGGGCTCGGCCTCGCGATCTGCAAGGGGATCGTCGAGGCCCACGGAGGCACCATGTCGGCCGGAAATCGCAAGAGCGGCGGCGCCGTGTTCCGGATCGAGCTCCCCATCCTCGGACCGGCTCCGACGATTGCTTCGATTCCCTCGGCTGCCCCGGAGGTCGCCCGATGACCGATG
>JANMGF010001477.1:0-4339 GCA_031374535.1 Polyangium sp. (in: bacteria) | reverse complement strand
GCGAGACCGTCAAGGCCCGCGTCGAGCGCCTGGAAAAACTCCTCCCCGAAGGCGGGGCGAGCGAGAAGCAGGTCGAGGAGGCGCGCGCGGAGCGTGCGGTGCTCGAGGCCGAGCTTTCGGCTGCGAAGAAACGCGTCGCCACGATCCGGTCGTCGCCGCTCGGGGCCGACGTCTCGATCCCGCTGCGCGCGCCGCGGGACGGCGTCCTGCGCAACGTCTCGGTGGCGCCGGGGCAACTCGTCTCGGCCGGCACGCCGCTCTTCGAGCTCCTCGGGGCGCCGTCGCTCTGGGTGCGGGCCGCAGCGTACGCGGGACAGGCCGCGCGCATCCCAGCCGACGCTTCCGCCCGCGTCACCACGCTCGGCGCGGCCGCGTCCCCGGAGGCCGCCGTGATCGCGCTCCCCGTGCCGGCCCCGCCTTCGGCCGATCCGGTGAGCGCCACGGTGGACCTCTTCTACGAGCTTCCGCAGGGCACGACGCGCCGCCCTGGCGAGCGTGTCACCGTGCTGCTCCCGACCGCACAGAGCGAGGGCACGCTCGTGGTCCCGTGGTCCTCGGTGGTGTTCGACGCCGTCGGCGGCGCGTGGGTCTACGTGCAAAAAGCCGAGCACGCCTACGAGCGTCGTCGCGTCGATCTCGCCCGCGTGGACGGGGATCTCGCCGTGCTCGCGCGGGGCCCTTCGCCGGGCGCGCAGGTCGTCCGCGCGGGCGCCTCCGAGCTCTTCGGCATCGAATACGGGGTGGGGAAATGATGCGCGCGCTCGTGGAGACGTGCCTTCGACGGCGCGTCGTCGTCCTTTGCCTCGCGGTCGTGCTCTTGATCCTCGGCGTCCAGCGCGTGCGCCGCATCCCCGTCGACGTCTTCCCCGAGTTCGCGCCGCCGCGCGTGGAGGTGCAGACCGAGGCGCCGGGGTTGTCGAGTCAGGAGGTCGAAGAGCTCGTCACGACCCCGATCGAGCGGGCGCTCGAAGGCGTGCCGTTCGCCGGGGCGCTCCGCTCGAAGTCCGTGTCCGGTCTCTCCTCCGTGGTCCTCTTGTTCGACCAGGATGCCGACATCCTCCAGGTGCGCCAGCTCGTGCAAGAGCGGCTCTCGCGGGTGGGCCCGCTTCTCCCCGCCGTCGCGAGCGCGCCCGTGCTGATGCCTCCGCTCTCGTCGACGAGCCGCATCATGAAGATCGGCCTCACCTCGAAGACGAAGGATCAGGCGGACCTCACGGACCTCGCGCGCTGGGTGGTGCGGCCGCGGCTGCTCGCGGTCCCGGGCGTGGCGAACGTGGCGATCTGGGGAGAACGGCCGCGCCAGCTCCAGGTGGTGGTCGATCCGGCGAAGCTTCAGACCAGCGGGGTTCGCCTCGACGAGGTGCTGCAAGTCGCGCGCGACGCGGTGGTCCCGGCGAGCGGCGGCTTCGTCGATACACCGCAGCAGCGGCTCGGCGTCACGCTCCATCCCGGCGCGGTGACGGCGGGAGAGCTCGAAAAGGCGTCGATCCCGCGTCCGAAGCTCGGCGCCATCCCGCTCGGACAGGTGGCCACGGTGCAGGAGGGCTCGCCGCCGGCCATCGGCGACGCGGTGATCAACGATCAGCCGGGCCTCTTGCTCATCGTGGAGAAGCAGCCCTGGGGCAACACGCTTGAGGTCACGCGCGGCGTGGAGGCCGCCCTCGTTGCGCTCGCGCCGGGCATGCCGGACGTGGAGGTCGACCCCGCGATCTTCCGCCCCGCGAGCTTCGTCGAGCGCGCGCTCGGGAACCTCGGCGAGGCGCTCGTCCTCGGCTGCGTGCTCGTGATCCTGGTCCTCGGCGCGTTCCTCTACGACCTGCGCACGGCCTTCATCAGCGTGGTCGCGATCCCGGCCTCGCTGCTCGCCGCCGCCGTCGCGATGAACGCCGTCATCGGCACGATCGACACGATGACGCTCGCGGGCCTCGCCGTGGCCCTCGGCGAGGTCGTCGACGATGCCATCATCGACGTGGAGAACGTCCTCAGGCGGCTCGATCTGGAGCGGCAGAGCGCCTCGCCGAGGCCGGCGATCGTGGTCGTGCTCGAGGCCTCGCTGGAGGTGCGCAGCGCGGTCGTCCACGCGACGGCCATCGTGATCCTGGTCTTTTTGCCTGTCTTTTTCCTCGATGGCCTCGCGGGCGCCTTCTTCCGTCCCCTCGCGGGCGCCTACGTCCTCGCGATCCTCGCCTCGCTCGTCGTCGCGCTGACCGTCACGCCCGCGATGTGCCTCGTCCTGCTCCCGCGGCGGGCCGGCAAGCATCGCGCGTCCCCCGTCGCCCGGGTCGTTCGAAACGCCTTGATGCCTGCGGTCGCGTGGGTCGTGGGCCGGCCCCGCGTCGCGCTCGTGGGGACGTTCGGGATGATGCTCGCCGCGGCGATCATCGCGCCCTTGCTCGGCGAGTCGTTCCTGCCGGACTTCAAGGAAAACGATTTCCTCATGCACTGGGTCGGCAAGCCTGGAACGTCGCTGGAGGAGCTCCGGCGCACGTCCGTGCGGGCGAGCAAGGAGCTGCGCGCGATTGAAGGCGTGCGCCATTTCGGAGCGCACCTCGGGCGCGCCGAGGCCGCCGACGAGGTCGTCGGGGCGAACTTCGCCGAGCTGTGGATCAGCGTCGATCCGAAGGTCGACCTCGCGAAGACGACCGACGCCGTGCAGCGCGTCGTGGACGGGTATCCCGGGCTCCAGCGCGACGTACAGACCTACCTCCACGAGCGCATGAAGGAGGTGCTGAGCGGCGGTCACGGCTCCATCGTGGTCCGTATTCAGGGCTATGAGCTCGACCTCCTCCGGAGCGAAGCGGCGATGGTCGCGCGCGAGCTTTCGGGCATCGAGGGTACGACGAACGTGAAAATCGAGCCGCAGGTGCTCGTGCCGCAGATCGACGTGCGCCTGCGGGCGGACGCGCTCGCCCGTGCAGGTCTCGGCGCGGCCGACGTGCAAAGGCTCTTGCGGACGGTCCTGCAGGGCTCGCGCGTGGGGGAGGTCGCCGTGGGCGGCATGCTCCGCGAGGTGGTCGTCGTCGGCGAGCCGAAGTTACGAACGGACGTCGCGGCCCTGAAAAACCTCGTCGTGGTATCGCCCGGAGGCACAGAGGCGAGGCTCGGCGACCTCGCGGACATCCACATCGTCGGGGCGCCCAACGTGGTGCAACACGAGCGTGGCGCGCGGCGGATCGACGTCTCGTGTGACGCCGCGGGCCAGGATCTCGGCGCGGTCGCGCGGAAGGTCGAGGCCAAGATCGCCTCGATGCCGATGGCGCCCGGTCATCACGCCGAGGTGCTCGGCGAGTATGCGGCGAGGAACGAGGCGCGCGGTCGCCTCGGCCTCCTCGCGGGTGTCGCTTTGCTGGGCATCCTGCTCGTGCTCCACATCGAGTTCGAGACCGTGCGGCTCACGTTGCTCGTGTTCGCCACGCTCCCCCTCGCGCTCGTGGGCGGGGTCGTGGCGGTGCTCGTCACGGGCGGCGTCGTCTCGCTCGGCTCGCTCGTTGGATTCGTGACGGTGCTCGGGATCGCCGCGCGAAACGGGGTGATGCTGGTGAGCCATTTCCTGCACCTCGAACGGGCAGAGGGCGTGCCCTTCGGCGTCGAGCTCGTGTTACGCGGCGTCCGCGAACGGCTGACGCCCATCGCGATGACCGCGCTCGCCACGGGTCTGGCGCTCGTCCCGCTCGTCGTCGGCGGGGCCCGGCCGGGGCAGGAGCTCGAGCAACCGATGGCCGTGGTGATCCTCGGCGGGCTGGTGAGCTCGACGCTCCTGAACGTATTCGCCGTCCCTTGCGCGTATCTGCTCATGGGCGGTGAGCGGAAAGCGTGAGCGAGAGCGTCTCGACGGTTCGCGCAAACTCGCTGTCAGGCTCCGCGCCCGAGCGCCTCCAGCGAGATCGACTGCAAGAGCGCCTTCCCGATCGGACGTTTGTCCTCCCAGAACACTCTCGCCTCGAAAAACACGCGCGCCGCCTCGCTCCGCAACGCCTTCAGCGTGACCTCGGCCTGCTCGCGGGCCTCGAACGGTAAAAAGTAACACGTGTCGTCGAGCACCACCGGCCGCCCCTCGTAGGGCTCGACCAGCGAGAACGAGAGCCGTTTGTAGAGCCCACAAATCGCGACCTTGTACGGCGCGAACGTGTAGGGGCCGATCCCGAACACCGAAAAGGGCGGTTTGTCCTTGTAAATGGAGCTCTTGCGGACGTCGAGCTTCTCCTCGTGCTGGACGAGATACGCCCACGCCCGCGGCGCCTGCTCACGGAGGGCACGTGTGTCCTCGCCGAGCGTACGTTGCGGCACGAGGACGAAGCGCCGGCCCGGCGGACGGCCATTCGCGACGTCCGAGCCCTTG
>JANMGF010001453.1:0-1127 GCA_031374535.1 Polyangium sp. (in: bacteria) | reverse complement strand
GCGCCTCGCGCTCGTGGCGATCCGCGGGGCCGCGAGGCAGGGAAAGGCGCGCGCCGCCGATTTCGATGCCGCCCTCGCGTTCTTGAAGCCCCTCGTGACCGAGACGATGAACGACCCGCGCGCCTACCAGACCCTCGCGGAGGTCCATGCAGAGAGGGCCGCGTGGCTCGAGGGGCGCGGCGAGCCCGCAGAGGCCGACGTGAAAGCAGGGCTCGTTTTGGTGGAGAAGGTGCTCGGGATCAACCCACACAACGCGAGCGCTTTTTCGATACGGGGGAAGCTCTTGCTCGTGCGCGCAAGGGCGATACGCGGGGAGGAGCGAAAGACGGCGGCGCGCGCGGCGAAGGAGGCGTTCGCCGCGGCGCTGCGGGAAAACCCGAGGCTCGCGTTGGAGGTCGCGGAGACGGAGAAGGAGGCGTCGGGGCTCGGGATCTGAGGGTTCAGGATGTCCGCGCGATGGGGCTTTTCAATCGCAGATGGCCGCGTTCTCGTGCACGCGGGCGGTGACCGCGTTCGTTCGCCCCACGCACGCGGACGGGTTCGGGTTCGTCAGGCACGAGGTCTCGAGGTCTTCACACGAGCCGAGGGCCGTCATCCCGCAGCCGTCCTCGTAACAGGTTCGGCCGAGCGTCGGGACGGCCGTGCAGGTATCCATGTGGCTACAGACGAAGGCGTCGAACGCGCGCGGCGTGGGCTCTTGCGGGTCGCGCGTCGGATTGAGCTCCACCGTCGAGTCGAAGAGGTTTCCCCACGCGGTGGATTCGACGATGGGATAATCGTCCTGGGCTTCGGGGACCGGCAGGATCGCCTCGTGATCGCCCTCGAGGAGAATGGGATTGATCATTCCGAGGGCGTTGAGGCGCTCCAGCATGCAGCCCGTGACGAACGCCTTTTCCGTGGCGTTCAGCGGCTGCGTCTTCCAGTTCGAGGCGATCCCGCCCCATCCGCTGTACCTTCTGCTCCCGTCGCTCGAATCCTCCACGGCTTCGCCCTGCGGCAAAGCGCACCCGATGAGGACCTCCAGAAAGTCGTGCCTGCAGCTCTGGAGGTCGCCGGTGGCCTCCGGCGCGGGCAGGTAGGGCATGGAAGGCAGCTGGCCGAGGTTGTTCGTGAGCGCCGCGCCGCCG
>JANMGF010000823.1:0-3916 GCA_031374535.1 Polyangium sp. (in: bacteria) | reverse complement strand
GCTCGATGCGCCGCTCACGGGTGGCGCGCGGCTCTTTCATACGGCGGTGGACGATTCGTTCTGGGTGACGCACGAGGCCGATCGGGATCGGCTGATCTCCGGAGGTTCGAGGCTCGAGCTCGTGCCGGCGAACGGGGAGGTGCTCGCGGCGGCGTGGGAGATCGATCTCGCGGTGCGAAGCGATCCGTTGCTCGGAGGGCTCGCCGTGGCGCCGCACCTCGGCGGCGGGTTCGTGCACTGGAGCCGCAATCGCGTGTTTCGTTCGGACACGTTCACGGGGCCGCTGCGGCCGGTGTCGCTCGGAGGCGCGCTCGGGGTGGGGGGCGTGCGGGGCGCGCGGAACGGGCTCGATGCGGTGATCGTGTTCGGAGACGCGGGCGCGGCGGCGTTACGCAAAGGGAGCGATGCGCTCCTTCCGCCGGAAGGGGCCGGGCTCGCGGATCTGGCGGCGATGGATGGGAAACGCGCGCTCCGGGTCGACGCGCTCGGGAGGCTCGCAACGACCGGGGACGGCGGGGCGACGTGGAACGACGGCGCAGGGGTCGCGGGGCTCGGGAGCAAGATGTTGCTCGTCGAGCCGAACGCGCTCGCCGTGGAGACGTGGCAAGGGCGGCTGCCGCTCGGGCCGGATGGGCGTCTGGGGCCGATGAATGGGGCGCAACACGGATCGACGCACGGGCGCGGCTTCGAGCCGATCCTGCCGGGATCGCGCGCCGATGATCACAACCCGTCGTGGATCTGGCGGGATACGCCGCCGATCCAGGCCGCGGTGCTGGGGGGCGCGCGGGTCTTTGCCGGGCACGCGCTGGCGATCACGCCGAGCGCGCTCGCCGAGGTGGACCTCGCGCGTGGAACCATCAGCCGCGCCGTGACGGATTTCCCGCAGCCGGGGCTCATGTGCTCCACCGTCGCGGGCCCCGAATCGCCGCTCGTCATCTGCGGCTGGGAGACGTACCAGGACGTGAGCATGTCGGTGCTCTCGCTGCGTGGCGGCGCGTTTCCGCCCGTGGTCGAGCGGTCCTTCACGGACGACGGTTACTTCGTCAGCGACGACGCAGGCGCGCTCGGCTACGTCGGGTCTTGCACGGCCACGCCACGCCTCGTCGATCCAAACGATCCAGGGCGGGTCGACATGGGCAGCGAGATCCGGCCGGCGCCGCGGATCTGCGTGCGCCGTGGGCCCAAGGAGTGGGTCGAGCACGCGATCGAGCTGCCTGCCGGCCAGGAGATCTTCGGCTGGGCGCCGCAGCGTGATGGGACGGCCGTGGCGCTCGTCGTGGACACACGCCTCGGCGGTTTGCCCGAGCGAAAGGGCGACGAGGGGCGTTTGGACACGCAGGGCGGCGTGCGGATCGTGCGGCTCCCGCTTTCCGTGGACGGCTTCCTCTTCACGCGGCCCTCGTGGAACCCGTACAACATGTACGGAGGCGGCGCGCGCGGGCCCCTCGGTCCCCTCGTCGAGCGGCGTTTCCAGGTGCGCGAGGACGGCACGATCGAGGGCTGGGCCGCGTCGCCGAACGGAGACGTGGGCGGGGTGTACGCCGGCGTGACCGTGGATCCGCGGGGTCGGGTGACGATCTATCCGCCTCCGCCGCGGGTCCTCACGATGATCGTGAACGGTGACTACGGCGTCGCGCTCGCGCGGGATGGAGAGCTGTTCGAGACGATCGATCACGGCCGGACGTATCACGCGGCGGGGCCCTCGCCTTTGCCCCCCACGGGGTTCGGCGGCACTTGTTCGGCGCTCGGCTGCGTGATCGGCCCCGTGACGCGCCTCGGCTGGGGCGCGCCCCGCGCGGCGCCCACGGTGTACCCGGCCAAACCTTCGGAGGAGCCCGAGGTCTCCGCGCCGGTGCGGCTCGCCTGCACGCCGAAAGGCAAACCCGAGGTGCAGGAGGAGAGCGCGCTCGTGCCCGACAAAGGCAGGCTCTCCTGGCAGACCGGGCTCGGCGACGTGATTACGCTCGTCCGCGAGGTGGAGGAGCCAGGCGACGAGGCGACGGATGTCACGGCGGTCCCACCGGAGCTTTTGCAAGCGCTCCCGCCGGAGATCCTCGCCAAGATACCTCCGCATTTGCTCCAGGGGAAAACACCGCCAGCGGGCGCGGCGCCGAAGCCAAAACCGAAGCCGAGCGGGGCGACGTTGCGGACGCATTCGCTCGTGATGCGGGCGCCGTTCGAGCCGGGCGCGGCGCCGAAGCGGATCGACGCGACGGGGGCGGACCTCGATGACGCGCGGCGCGTGTTCGTGACGCCGCTGCTCGCGCCGAAGGGGGAGATCGGGCTGCTTTTCGTCACGGACAAGCACGAGCTCGTGGTCTCGGGCGGGCGCGTCGAGACCTTGCCCCTCTTCGAGCCGCGGCGGTACGTGATGAGCGACGGCGCGGTCGTGGGAGGGCTGCTCCTCGGGGCGGATCGCGCGCTCGTGTTCGGGGAGATCCGCCGGAGGTTGTCGCTCGAGGAGCACGGGCCGGCGCCGCTCCGTCCGCCGGTGTTCGTGGGCCAGGAGCGCGAGAGCGGCGGGCGCAGGCCGATGACGCTCGGGCGGCGCGACGACGGAGGGATCGGGCTCTTGCTATGGGACGGCAGCCCGCCACGCGTGGTCGCGGTCGCGGAGCTCGATCGGGCGACGCAGAGCTTCTTGCCACGCGTGCCCCTCGCGCCGTGGTCGACCGCGACGATGGCCGACGATCCCCGCTGCAAGAAGGCCGGGGGATACCGGGCGCTCGTGCCGATCGAGCCCTCGTCCTGGCTCGGGGTCGAACCACGCATGATGCCAGGGCTTTTCCTCCGCGGGACGGGCGCGGCGCTCGTGCGCTGGACCGAGGAGCGCGTGTGCGTGGAGGCGATCGACGTCGGGGCCGAGCGGCGGCCCGACGAGGACACGCGGAGCGAGGGCAACCTGGTCGTGCGGTGGGAGGCCTCGGGCGAAAAACGTCGCGGCGGCGTGCTCCAGGCGGGCGGGCTGTCGCAGGAGCTCGATTGCAAGCTCGTGCCGGCGGCGCAGGGAGGGGCCCGATGAAACGCGCCGCGCTCGTTTCGGCCTGCGCGCTCCTCGTGGCCGCGGGGAGCTGCACGCGGGCGCGGCCCGAGCCGATCACGCCGCAGGCCGGGGCGATCCCACAGGCCCCATCGCCCCGCAGGGACGCGCTGGGTCCGCCACGCTGGGTCGTGCCGAGCCCCCTGCGCTGGATCGAACGCACCGAGGCGGGGGTCGATCGATGGCTCGCAGGCGGACGCCGCGTGGAAGCGCGCGGCGCCGACGTGATGGGCGCGGCCGAGACCCCGGCAGAACCCAAGAAAGACGCCGACCTCGACGGCGCCGCCGCAGCCCCGCCGTGGAGCGCGGCAGCCGGTGCGCCCTCGCGGTACGTGTTATGGCGAGAGCGTGAGGTCTTCGGCGCGGCTGAATGGCTCGGCGAGGCCCGATCCCTCGGCCAATTGCCGGCGCCCGTGCTCGATTCGTTCGACTGGCTCGACGGCACGGGGCTCGTCACGGAGGCCGGCGTGTTCGTGGTGCCTCCCGCGGGAGGTCCTCCCCGCAAGCTCGATCTGCCTGGTTTTGCCGCCGCGCTCGCGGCCGACGCCCGCCGCGCGCTCGTGCTCACGGTGTTTGGACATGCGCGCGTCACGATCGACGGCGGCGCGACGTACCGCGACGTCTCGGCCGAAGTACCCGAGGCGACCTCGATCGAGGCCCGCGGCGACGATCTGCATGTGCTCTTGCGTGGCGAGGAGAGCCGCCTCGTCGACCCGCGTGGCGCCGTCGTGTCGGATCGAGCGCCGCAGGGCCCCCCACGCCACGAGCCGCCGCCGGACCTCGACGACCGCTGGCCCTCGGACGCGAGCAACACGCCCCTCGAAGCGGCCACGGCCCATGGCCTGCGTTGGCCCGACGGCGACGTGATCGCCGCCG